>JAJZEJ010000024.1 GCA_021828635.1 Chloroflexota bacterium | reverse complement strand
CGAAATTTCGCCTGTGTAGGCTCCCTGCTCCTCGAAGTACATGTTCTGTGCGCCCAATGCCAGTCGAGGATGTGCGTGCGCTATCAGAACGCTGTGGACGGCGCTCAGCGAGATAGCTGGTGGGCAGAGAACATTGATAATGTGCTGATGCTGGTGCAATAGATGGGCAAGCTGCGGCACAAGCTCTTGTGCAAAACTCGTGGCACGTTTAGGACCATAATTCATCTTCCAATTGCCAGCAATGATGGTGGAGCGCGTAGATGTCATGCAAACTCCTTATTTATCTTGCAGCGCGGCTACGCCAGGGAGGACACGACCCTCCAGAAACTCCAGTGAGGCTCCGCCACCGGTAGAAACATGCGTCATCTGCTCAGCCTTGCCCGCCTGTTCTACCGCCGCCGCCGAGTCGCCGCCGCCGATGATCGTGATTGCGCCTTCGCTGGTACGTTGAGCCAGGATGTCAATGATGGCGTTCGTGCCGACGGCAAAGGCGGCCATTTCGGCCACGCCCAGTGTGCCATTCCAAACAATCGTTTGCGCCGTCGCCAGTACAGCGCGGAAAGCGGTGATGGTAGCTGGCCCGATGTCCAGGATACGCCAGCCTTGCGGAACAGCGTTGGCTGCTACAGCCTTATGGTCGGCATCGGCGGCGAAGCGGTCGGCAACCATGACATCGGTAGGCAGGTGCAAGGGGATTTGTTTGGCACGGGCCTTGTCCAGTAGCATACGAGCCGTCTCAACTTTGCTCGCTTCAAACAGTGAATCGCCGATCTCATAGCCTTCGGCGGCTAAAAATGTATTCGCCATGCCGCCACCGATCAGGATACTATCGGCCATATCGATCAGGCGCTCCAGCACGGCAATCTTATCAGAAACTTTGGCTCCGCCGACGATGGCGACGAAGGGCCGTGCCGGATGTTCCAGAGTCGTACCCAGGAAATTGATCTCCTTCTCTATCAGGAAACCAGCTACGCCCGGCAGATAGTGTGTTACGCCCTCGGTTGAGGCATGGGCGCGGTGCGCGGTACCAAAGGCGTCATTGACATACACGTCACCCAGAGCAGCCAGTTGACGTGTGAACTCAGGATGATTCTTCTCTTCCTCTTTATGGAAGCGCAAATTTTCCAGTAGTAACACCTGACCGGCTTGCAGGGTTTTTGCCTGAGCCTCAACCTCCGCTCCAGCGCAATCTGCCGCCGTTTGTACGGGACGGTGCAACAGTTCGCTAAGGCGTTGGGCCACCGGAGCCATGCGCAATTTGTCCACCACCTGCCCATCTGGGCGTCCCAGATGTGACATCAGGATGACTGCGGCATGATGATCGAGCAGATATTGGATGGTTGGTAGAGCAGCGGCAATGCGTGTATCGTCTGTAATATGTCGCTCGGCATCCAATGGCACATTGAAATCGACACGCATTAGCACGCGCTTCCCATTGACATCAATATCGCGTACAGTCTTCTTATCCATACATCCTCATTCAATTTGAAACACGATACTCCCCATGACACCCGTCGCATGGCACCCCGTTCGGCCCTTCCCTATCAAAGTGGGGACGTTGGTCAATCGCGGTTAAATGCCTTTTTCGCCGACGAAGTGCGCGAGATCGGCGACGCGGCTGGAATAGCCCCACTCGTTGTCGTACCAAGCAATGACCTTGACCATGTTGCTACCCAAGACCATCGTGGAGAGACCATCAACGGTTGAGGAGTGGGCGTCGCCACGGAAATCACTGGAGACGAGTGGCTCTTCGGTATAGGCCAGGATGCCGCTCAGTGGGCCAGAGGACGCCGCCTGGAAAGCGTCGTTGATAGCTTCTTTTGTGGTAGACTTGCGCACAGTGGCAACAAAATCGACAACGGAGACAGTGACGGTGGGAACGCGCAACGACATACCATCAAAACGGCCCTTGAGTTCGGGAATGACGAGGGCGAGGGCGCGAGCGGCACCCGTTGTTGTTGGAATGATGTTGGCTCCGGCTGTGCGGGCGCGGCGCAGATCGCTGTGTACCTGATCCAGGATGCGCTGATCGTTGGTGTACGAATGGATGGTGTTCATCAAGCCATGTTCGATGCCAAATTCGTCATTTAGCACTTTGGCGGTGGGAGCCAGGCAGTTCGTGGTGCAGGAAGCGTTGGAAATAATGTTGTGCTTCTCTGGATCGTACATATTTTCGTTGACGCCCAGTACAACTGTGATATCCTCGCCCTTCGCGGGTGCGGAGATGATAACCTTCTTCGCGCCCCCTTTGAGGTGCGCGGCAGCTTTGCTGGCATCGGTAAAGAAGCCGGTGGATTCGATGACGAGCTGGACACCCAGATCGCCCCAGGGAATCTGTGCCGGGTCGCGCTGTGCCAGCACCTTGATTGAGTGGCCGTTGACGATCAGGGCTTCGGGTGTGGCCTCGACCTCGCCGGGGAAACGACCGTAGGTTGAGTCGTATTTGAGTAGATGAGCATTGGTGTGTGTGTCGGTCAGATCGTTAATAGCGACGACCTCGATGTCGCGGGGGTAGCGTTCGAGCATTGCCTTCATGGACTGGCGTCCGATGCGTCCAAAACCATTGATGCCTACGCGAAGTGTCATGGTATGTTTTCTCCTTATATATGAAAATCTGCGGTATGCCATGCTCACGCTTCTAACAGCGATGTTTCACGTGAAACGGAGTGGAAGTTCCTCTGCCACCGCTTAAAAGGGTACCACGTTGATGGGGAACGCGCAAGGTAACAATGTAACAGATGAATCACCAAAACAATGTTCTTTTTGGAGGCAATTTCTACGTCAATCGTTATATAAAATCGTAGAGCGTGATGAATCACGCCCCTACTGATGTTGGAAGATGCTTATGGGCGCAGAATACCAGCATGCCACGTATCGATAGAATGCTCGACGGAGGCAATGTAGGCATCATCGTTGTTGTTGTCGCTGGGCGGTGCATACCTGGGGATGATCTGCGGAACCGTCGTCAGACCCCATACGGCCACGTAGAGATTGCGTATCAGCGCGTACCAAGCTTGGAAACCGGATCGCCACGTGGGAAACCAGGCATAGTTGTCACGGCACTCAAAGTTGGGGATACAGCGTAAATTGCCCAACGAGAGGCTGGAACGCGCCTCACCCATCGTGCCAAATGAACTTTCATGCATGAAGAAGGCCAGCGCGAAGACGGGATCGATGCCATATTGCACGCCCAGGTCGTAGAGTGCCTGACCCTGACCGGTGGCGGGCGAGCCATAACTTGCCAGCACCTTGTTGATGAAGACCACCGTAATTGTCGGTTTGCCCAGTACAGAATAGGGACCGCCGTGAGGAGGAATCGTGACTTTAGGCGCTAATGGTTGGTTGCTTTGCCAACTACCAGCAAGATAGCCGCCCACCTGCACTGAATATACCTTGCCACCAAAGAAATTTACCACCGCCGTCTCTGTAGGGCGTTGCATCGCGGCGGCAGAGACCAGCACACCCGCGCCGATAATCACACATACCAGACTAATCAGCAAGGGATTGAGCCAGAGGTGATGGCGCTGGAGTGGTGGCGGCGCATGGTCCTCGACGACCAATGGCTTGGAAACGCTAGTACGCCCAAGTGGTGTTTGCTGCAATGCTCTACTCTTCGTAGAGCGTTCAACATTCGCTTCAAGATCAAGCTCTTCCTCTTGCTCCTGGACTACCTCTGGCAGTTGGCGGGTAGCACGGGCAGGAATCTTTGTTTGTGTTTGTATCTCGTCCGATTCAGGCGATGTGAGCTTTTTAGTGGCGTAGCTACCGCTTGCCATGAATGTCCTCCTCAAATAATATAGAACACTCGTTCTATTATACACCTTACAAACTTTCGTGGCAAGCCCTGACAGTGCATCACATTGATACATCAGGAAACATGATTGCACACGCGGCCACCGAGTGCAAATCTATCATATCACCGGTTGAGCTGTCAGAAAAATAAGAAGATAGTACTATTCCCTTGCCAATCTTTGCCAATATATCTGTAGGGACCGATTATGTTGTGTAACAAATTCCTGTGGAAATAAGTCGGTGTAGGGACCGGTT
>JAJZEJ010000087.1 GCA_021828635.1 Chloroflexota bacterium | reverse complement strand
CTCATATCCTCTGGGAGTGAAGTGGTGGGGTCCGCGACAATCGCGCCCGTCGGTGCATACGTCATCATTTTCAATGTCAACGCACTGCGTTGTACCCAATCCTGATACGGTCCCTGATACGAACAAGTGGCAATCCACTTGCGCCAGCAATGGAGAGTATGAGCCAGTTCAGAGTCGAAATTGCGCTGCTGCAACTCGTTCTCTACTAAACGTTGCGCCGCACGCAAGGTACGCCCCATGCCTAGCGCGAACAGTAAACGCTCACCCTCACGCAGTGTGACACGTGCTACGACAGAACCATGCCACTCCTCTGTCTCTTGCTCGGTCGTGATAGAGAACGATGGCAACAGATTTGCACCGACGATAGCTAGACCAACATGCTGCCCACCACCAGTGACAACCGCACCCATATTCTCTGCGCTCAGTGTTACCTCGCTGGACGATGCTGCATAGTTGGGACTCACTTTAAGCGTCATCGTCACGTCCATTTCGCCGTGAGTGCATTCCACAATGCGTACCAGGCAATGGCAGGAACCATCCTCTCGCGTCCAGGTGTTGTTATTCATACCTCGGTAAGGCCACGCGCTCAAGGTCTCTACAGGCATGAAGTCTGTTAAAACAATTTCGCCAGCCATGCTAGCAAAACGTGTTTGAAGAACATTGCTCCCTCGCAGGTATCGCTGCGATCCAGGAATGGTACCTTCCGAGGGAGCAATCTGAAAGTACCCACCATGCTCAGCATCGAGCAGGCGACAAAAAACGGCGGGGCTATCGAAATCCGGCAGACATCCCCAATCCACCGCTCCATCAGGGGCGATAAGAACCGTTGAATGACAATCACCAATGACCCCGTAGGCATTGATGGGCATATAATTGTGACTACGTGTGTTCGTCCCAACCATTTACGCAACACTTCTCTCTTAAAAAACTTGGCGTACAAATCCCTCAGCTTAGAGCTTCCTTAAAGACTCCTTAGTGAAGTCTTATAACACAGATAGACGGAAGAGGAAAGGTTAAGGTAACAGCTTCTACGACATATTTGTAAGGGGTTGAGAAATTGTAACCAACTTCACTTTCCTTCCCTCAACCACCGTTGTCTATCCCCCCTATCACAATGAATCCACGTATTGGTTTCCTGACCAGGAGTCTCAGGAACATAGCATTTTTATCCACTAGTCATTCCACATTCATGGATACAGGCACTACTTTTAGTATACACATGCTTGTAACACTTTATAGAGTAGATACGTGACTAATAGTATGGTTTTTTTTAAGGCTATATGATTGCGTCGAAAGGAATAGGACACAATGGCTACGCTACATCAACTACTCAAGCACCCGGCAGGAAGGATCGGTCTGACTATCGGTCTCACTCTGGGTTTCATCGCGGCTACCGCCGGAGAGGCCAGTAAGGCACTCTTATTTGTTGGCGTCTGCCGCCTCTACGCACGCCGTCTCACCAAACAATAAGTCAATGCTCACACACTCTCTTCACCGCCAATGGACTATATATTGCGCAGGCAAAATACGTCTCTATAAAGAGAAAGTGGAGCATAGTATGGTGGATGGCCCATACTATGCTCCACAAACTTATAGCTTATTGCTGCTGAAGCGTCTTTAGCGTATTCAAAGCCTCTGCAATATGCTTCTCTGCCGCCATCATAGCCGAGAAGACATGTCGCACGACACCTTGCTGGTCAATAATATATGTGACCCGTCCTGGCATCAGACCAAAGGCGGCAAGCGCACCATAGCGTTTTCTCACCTTGCCATCCACATCGCTCAATAGCACAAAAGGCAAGCGATGCTGACGCGCAAACTGCTGATGTGACACCACTGAATCGCCGCTTACGCCAATCACCTCCGCCCCTGCATCTTTGAACACCTCATAGCTGTCGCGGAAGGAACAAGCCTCAGTTGTACAACCGGGCGTGTTATCTTTAGGATAAAAGTAAAGAACGATGACCTTCTGACCTACCACATCCTTCAGGTTGACCATCTTGCCCGTTTGGTCGGGTAATGTAAAATCTGGGGCCAGATCGCCCACCTGTACTTTATTGCCTGATGATATCTCTGATACGCTCATGCTTTCAAACTCCTGCTACTTGTTGATGTAGCACAATCCTCACAACCAATTGTGAGGATTGTGCTACATCAACATCTTTTACCATCCTAGGATTCTACCATCTAGTAGGTAGGCTTGTCAAGCATATTAGAAACCTATTGCTTGCTGGTTCGATTGGCTGGACTGCAACTGGTTGAGGTAGATTTTATCGTCTGTACCATGCGCGAACAGGTAAAGTGTATTACCATAGGTCGTTGCGGCCAGCGCCGATTTGGTTGCGCCGTTGCCAGACACCTCACTCCAACCACTCCAGCGACCGTTATAGGTTTCCATGTAGATTTTGTTATCCGTGCCATGTACAAAGGCATAGAATGTATTACCATAAACGGCAGACGACAGCGCAGATTTGGTCGTCTCGCTACCTGGTAGCTGATTCCAACCGCTCCAGGTAACACTGGAACCATTGTAGACGTTCATATAAATTTTGTTATCGGTGCCATCTGCAAGCACTGCCATGTCATTGCCATAGGTGATAGCATCCAACGTAACATACGTTGAACCACTGCCCTGCACCTCGCTCCAACCACTCCAGGAACTATTGGCTCCGTTATAGCTCTGCATGTAGATGTTGTTGTCCATGCCATGCGCGTACAGGTACAACACGCCATCATAGACCGTGGCAGTCAGCGCGGACTGCGTTGCCTCGCCCCCAGATACGGTATTCCAACCACTCCAGGAAGAACCATCGTAGGTTTCCATGTAGACATTGTTATCGGTACCATCGGCAAACAGATAGAGTTGCCCCCCATAGGTTGCAGTAGCTAATGCGACATAGGTTGAGCCATTGCCAGGCACCTCGCTCCAACCACTCCAGGCACCCTTCGGGTTATTTGAACTACGGTAGGTCTCCATATAGATTTTGTCGTCCGTGCCATGTGCGAAGACATAGAGCTTGTTTTGATAAGTTCCAGTCGCCAATGCCGATTTAGTGGCCCCATTGCCAGCTACCTCACTCCAACCGCTCCACGTCGGCGATAACGCCTGAGCATAGGTGAAGGCGCTGGTACAGAGCCAGAACGCGAGAACAGCGAAAGCAGAGAGAGCGGTAATTGCTCTTTGTTTCCTTTGAGACATCAGTCTATTCCTTTTTTTCCATCATAGGAGTTATTTCCCTTACGATACGTACACATAATAAAACCGATGAATTATAAAATAGTAACATCAACCAGCAAAAGTAAATTTATAAGCTGTTTCTAGGAGCCAAATTTATATAAATAAGAGCTTGTTCGCTCGGAATGAGCATGGAGATGAGGGTGAGAGGAGTGATTCGTGGTGAGCGAGGTGGGTGAAGAGGGGCAAAGCAGGCGCTAGAAATGGAGGGGAATAGCCGACCAGATCGAGCCGGTGCGCACTCTCATCACTGCATAGGCCAGTCCATCACCAAAAGTGAAGAGAACCTGTCCTGATACATAGCATATTTGCTCTTGTATGCTATAATTATTTTATGTAGAAGCTGCAAATTGCGTCAAAAAGGAGCAACATATGTCAAGAACACGCCGAACTGACAATGTTGGTATGCATATCGTCAGTAGTACCTCTCGCTACTACGGAACATGTCCTCTTTGCAACAAAGTAAAACCAATGCATTGGATATCAAAAGTTGATTTTCTATGCTACACATGCCTTAAAAAGACACATACACAACCGTATTACCCAAAATTAGAGAAAGAAACAAATTTACCTCCACCTAGAAAAAAAAGATCATCACTTCGAAAGATAGAGAGACCATCACCTCCACCTAATCAGAAATCACCCCGGCCCATGAGCAAAAAGAAAATAGCACTTGCTGAAAGAAGAAAAACAGGACCAATATACAAATCTTATCCATAATAAAGAATAGCACCCATTAGACATAAACAAACCCTAACAATTCCCTCTAGCTACCAGGGCTTGTTTTGTGTTATCATAATCTACAGCTCAACCAGATT
>JAJZEJ010000538.1 GCA_021828635.1 Chloroflexota bacterium | reverse complement strand
CACCCGGTGAGAAGCCTGTTGAGGAACCTGCGACGGTGCCAACTTTCCGACCCTCGCGCTCACCGAGTGGTCAACTGGCAGAACTACATCCAGCCGACATTGCCGAAATCGTGCAGCAATTTACGCCCGGTGAGGGGGCGCGTATCATCGAAAGTTTGGATACCGAAACAGCCGCCGATACAATGGAGGAGATTGATACCGAGCGGCAACGCCACATTCTCGAAAACCTGCGAGTTGAACGCGCCGCCGACATTCTGGAGACAATGGAGCCAGATGAAGCTGCCGATTTGTTAGCACGACTGCCGGAGGAACGCGCTCAGGAATTGTTGCGTCTGATGGAACCGGAAGAGTCCGAGGACGTGCAGGAACTGCTAGAATACGCGCAGAACACGGCTGGTGGCCTGATGACCACCGATTACATCGCGCTCAACCAGAGCCGTACCGTCGCCGAGGCGTTGGAGGCAGTGCGTACCAACATTCGTGATGATATCCATAGTGCCTATATCTACTGTATTGAGGACGAGACCCAGGAAGAGTACCGCCTGCTCGGCGTCGTCTCATTATGGGAACTGCTCGTTGCCGAGCCGTCCCAACTGCTTCAAGGCATGATGGAAATTGATGTCATTAGCGTCACCACGGATACCGAGCCACGCGAAGTTGTTGAGATTATGGCGAAGTATAATCTGCTCGCTGTGCCGGTGGTTAATGGGGACGACCTGCTACAAGGCATTGTCACGGTTGACGACGCGCTGGATGTGCTGCTACCGCCGGAGAAGCGCCGACATTAATGCGAAACTGCTTCCTTCTCATGATTCGCGTTCTCGGCAACCAGGGAGATTTCGTAGACCGCCGTTTTCTCGCCAGGGTTTCTCCAATCGAAGATGAAACCCCAGAAATGCCCTAGAATGCCGACGCGCAACAGCTTTCGCGCCTGCTTGCATTCTTCGCCAGAGAGGCGGCGTGCCGTCCCTTCAATCGCCGGACCGAGTATTTCTCCTTTGAAGGTGCCGGGGGCAACGGTAACGTGCGGATTGTTGGTCAATCGCTTAACTTTTCCGGTAGCAGTTGCGGTCATGAAGTAGAGGTTGCCCTGTGAGGCCACGGTGCCTACAGGTGTGTTGACCCCCAGGCCGTTGCGGCGAAAGGTGGTTAAAATCGTCGTGTGACCTTTGCCGGAAGTACAGAGCAGTTGTCGTGTGTGTTGTGTTGTTTGGGTAGTGTTTTCGCTCATCAGAAATGTACCTTTCTTCAGGAAGGTAGGATACTGGCTGTCAATCCTTGAACGAGTTCTTCAGCAAATTGTTGCTCCGTTTTGTTGAAAGGGTCAGCACCCAAAAATTGCTGATTGAACACCCGTTGAAAACAGGAGCCTAGTAGCAGGGTCGCAATGGTTAGAGCGGGAACCTGCCGCCCGATGCGCCCTAGTTGTTGCTCTTCCTCAATATAGGCTGCAACGTGTTCAAAGACGCTCTGCGGCCCGACACCCATCGGCTGGATCGTAGCGCGGAATTGGGCGAGCAGTGCGGTATTAGCCAGGAAGGATGCGCCCATCGGCACAATTTGTTCATAGTAGTGAAGCGTAGCCTGTGCAATGGCGACCAGATTCTCGTGCAGAGTACCGCTACCTGCCTGATGTGCCTGAAATGTCTCGTAGAAGACAGGCAGATACTTGACCATCAGCGCGAAGAAGATCTCCTCTTTATGGTCAAAATGCCGGTAGAGCGCACCTTCGGTGAGACCAATTTCGTGTGCAATCTCCTTCGTTGTCACACGCGCCAATCCTTTTAAGAGAATCAGCTTTTCAGTTGCATCCAGAATCTTCTGTCGTGTTGTTCCCACCATGTTCCTTCCTCATAAGTATGTGAGTGTTCACATACTTACTATACCTGAAGAAAAACGGTTTGTCAAGAAAATATATTGGGTTAACATCCTTGCAGGGGATTTTGGTAGCCGATAAATATACCTCCTTGACAAACCAGCCTGATATAGTTTATTCTTTTTACACGATCAAAAAACTTTGATAGGTCAAATTAAGTTGAGATATGTACGATGCAAGAAGAGTATGAGATCAAGACGCTGGAACAATTGCGGGCGATTGCTGATATGTTGCGTTTGCGGATTGTTGACCTGTTGCGCGATCAGCCTATGACGGTGACACAGCTTGGCGAGCGGTTGGGCATTGCGCCGGCCAAAGTGCATTATCATGTACGCGAATTGGAGAAGGTTGGTCTGTTGCGCCTGGTAGAGACACGTGAAAAGGGCGGCATCCTCGAAAAGTATTATCAACCGGTGGCGCGTAGCTTTGAAGTAGCGAAAGAACTGCTGCAAACGAGCCCTGGCGACGAAGTTGTACAGACAACGATGGGCTGGTTTCAGCAGTTCCAAAGCGGCTTCTTACGCTCCATTCAGGAGTATGCACGCTCTAAAATGGAGCCATTCATGCTCTCTTTTTTCCTGACGCGCCTCTATATGACACATGAAGAGCTGCGCAAACTGCTGCAAGACATAGGAGAATTGATGCGCCCTTACGAGGTGCGGCGTGGTATCGAAGGCGAGCATGAACTTGTTGGCTCGCTGATTCTGTATCCAGATAATACATCTGCCAACCACGACGATAGTACTAACGCGCACTCTGTTATCAACCGTGCAGTGCCACCGGAGACCGCGCCACACAGCGAATGGATCGTTGGCACGGTTTCCTACAGCGCGGCAGACCTGGAGCGTGTGCTTACCGATGGCAAACGGCTACGCATCCATGTCGTTGGTACCTGCCGGTTCTCACCAGATGTGAGTGCGACACTGGTAGAGCAGGCCATCGAGCAGTTTAATTTGATTGGCAAATTGCATGCGTCGGCGGAGGTTAGCACGGTTCTGCAATACAAACGCGGCTTATCGGCGGAATAAGGAGCATAGTATGCAAACAGAGACATCAATGCAGATCAGCCCACCTACTATACCGCCAGGGAAAGGTCTGCTGATTAACCGCAACTTTACTTTTTTGGCGTTTGGTCAGGCTATCTCCAACATCGGAGATTTCTTCTACAGTACGACATTGCTGGTCTGGGTCTATGCGCTCAATCATTCGGCAATTGCTGTGAGTGGCGTGTTGCTGGCTCAATATGCTCCCGTCTTCCTGCTTGGGCCTATTGCGGGCGTCTTTGTAGATCGCTGGAATCGCCGTCAGACGATGATCGTTTCGGATCTGGCACGCGCTGCAATTGCTATGTTACCTCTGCTGATGCCGCTCACGTTGCGCCTGCCTGCGATTTATGCCAGCGTCTTCCTGCTCTCGCTTTTCTCGCGTTTCTTCACGCCAGCGCGTTCGGGTATCCTGCAAGCTATTGTCGCGCCGGAGCAGCAAGGACAGGCGGCTTCGGTGGGACAAGCCACCTTTGCGCTAGCTATTGTGATTGGCCCGGCGCTGGCGACGCCGCTCTATTTTCTCGTGGGGCCAACCATCGCCGTTTCAATTAATGCGGCCTCCTTCGTCGTCTCCGCGCTCTGTGTATGGATGATCCGCGCCTCGCGTGAGTCGCTGCATCCCTACGCATTCCAGACTACAAAGCGTGAGACGCAAGGACTGCGGGCTATCGGCTCCGAGTTGGCGACTGGTCTGCGCTTTGTCCTTACGACACGGGTACTGCTGATGGTGACGATTATGGCGTTGATCGCTATGATGGGAAGTGGAGCGTTGAACTCGCTAGACATCATTTTTGTGAGTCAGCGTCTGCACATCAGCACGGCTTATTATGGCCCTTTAATGGCGATTGGTGGTGTTGGCACGCTTTTGGGGGCCATTCTAGGTGGTTTGTTGATACGCAAAGTGAAGCCGCAACGTATTCTGACCGGTTCTATTATCCTGGTGGGCTTGGGGCTGACTATCTATGCCTTGCAGACATGGTATGACGCCGCGCTCGTCGTGATCTTCTTTGCCATGATTCCGCAGGGCGGCATAGATGTTGGTTTTGGGCCACTGCTCATTAACTCGACGCCGGGCAGCATGATGGGGCGCGTGATGTCGGTTTTTGAGACGTGTATGTTCGGTATGAGCCTG
>JAJZEJ010000702.1 GCA_021828635.1 Chloroflexota bacterium | reverse complement strand
CACTCTCGGGCTGCTCAATCTGGCACTCTTCGCGGGTGGCTATAGCAACCAGTATACCGAACGGTTGCGTATTCTCGATCCTCTGGCTGGTGGCGGAACAACGCTCTTTCTAGCTCTGGCCTATGGCTATGACGCCTTTGGTATCGAACTCGAACGCCACGATGTCGAAACGACTGAGGTCTTTATCAAGCAATATTTCAATAGCGCATCAGTGCCATATAAAGAGGTCGATGAGCGGGGACGGCGAGCGGGCAGGCGTATCCAATTCGAGGTCGGACGCAAAGGCGACACACGAACACTGGCACTGGTGCATGGCGATAGTATCCAGGCCGATCAGCATTTGCGCGAAGTGCTAGGTGGACCACACGTGCATGCTGTTGTAGGCGATCTGCCCTACGGCATTCAGCATTTCGGCGAAATCTCTGGCCTGCTCACCGCCGCTTTACCAGTTTGGGAACGTATGCTACTCCCTGGTGGCGCGCTCGCTCTGGCCTGGAATGCCACACGCATCGAGCGTGCCGAAATGCTCGCCCTGCTGGAGAAGCGTACTTCCCTGACAATACGCAATGAACCACCCTATACACAACTAACGCATACCGTTGATCGCGTTATCAAGCGGCGTGATATAATCATCGGCGTCAAACGCACGTAAAGCCCCCCTCCATATTCACGCTAGAGTATCGCTCTGTGAGCATCCAGCGTGTGAAGAATAACAGTTGCGCGGTCTCGTGGTCTAGCAAACGAAAAGAGGGGTGTATGAGACAGCTACAAGCACTACAAGAGCCACAAACAGAGACTTCTAATCCCATCCAGAGGAAACCATTCACAGATCAGCTACAACATAATCTGGAAAACTATATTGCCTCGTACTCCAGAGGAGTCTATGACAATCTGGATTGGGAGCAGGAGATAGACGAACTTCGCAATCCCAGGCTGATCTATCCAACGTACTATCTCGCGCCTCATCACGGTATGCCGGAGGGCTATCTATCGCGTGACCAGGCTATTGGTTGGGCTTTTGTCGAGCGGTTCTTCCGTGTTACTCGTGCATTACCAACATTGCTAGATATTGCTTCTAGCATGCCGTCACGTCAGATAGTTGATCTCGGTTGTGGTATCGCCACAGCTAGCCTGGCACTAGCGCAACGCTTTCCAGAGGCACACCTGACACTGCTCGACCTCTCGCCCTATCAACTCGCTGCGGCCCGTCGTCAGGCACAATTGCAGGGCATAGATACACGTACTCGCTACATTCATACATTGGCGGAACACACAGGTTTGGCCGATAATTCAGCCGATTTGGTCATGTCAACACTGCTTTTTCATGAGCTACCGCGTTTGCAAGCACGGGAGGTTGTGCGGGAGACACGGCGCATCCTCGTCCCTGGCGGACGTTTCATTGAGTTTGATCCCATTCAACACGCCTTGCCCTGGCACTGGGCTGATATGGCTATCAACAAACTACTGGCAAAAATGATCCGCGAGGTATACTGGCTCGAATACATGCGTCAACCAGTGTGGGAGGTTTGTCAGGATATGGGTTTCACACAAGTTGAACGTCGGCTGATCTTTGTGTTGCCCTGGATTTATCAGGTTATCATTGCCACCAAATAACGTGGCGGATTAGCTCTGTTTCAGAATGGCCTCAATGAGACGTGCATTAGAAGGTGTTTTCTCAAAGATTTGCAAAAGCTGCATCGTGCCATCGCGGAGGGGTATATCGGCGAGGCGGCGACGCAATACTGACATAGCCCGCAATTCGTCGGGTGACAGCAGGCGCTCCTCCTGGCGCGTACTGGAAGTCATGACATCGATAGCAGGAAAAAGACGGCGCTCAGCCAGTTCCCGCGATAGACGAATCTCCAGATTGCCCGTGCCTTTGAACTCTTCGTAGACCACCTCATCGAGACGGCTACCGGTCTCGACCAGGCAACTAGCTACAATAGTCAGGCTACCACCTTCCTCAAGTGTACGTGCAGCGCCGAAGACGCGCCGTCCGACCTCTAAGGCATGAGCGTCGATGCCACCGGAAAGCGTGCGACTGCCAAAACCACCGCCGCGCTGCCGTGGTCCGCTCCACATCTCGGTACTGAGATTATGCGCCCGTGCCAGTCGTGTCAAGGAATCAAGCAGAATGACCACATCGCGTCCTTGTGCGACCTCGCGCTTAGCGTCATTCAGCGCCTGCTCAACCACGCGCCCATGCTTAGAAAGCTGCTGATCAAAACTGGAGGCATAGAGCTTAACAGTTGGCCCCTGAACCTCCGTGCGCCACTCTGTGACCTCTTCTGGTCGCTCATCGACCAGGCACAGGAAGAGTTGTGTTTGCGGATGGTTGGTCAGAATGGCGGCGGCAATCTGACGTAGAATGGTCGTTTTACCTGCTTTTGGGGGTGCGACGACCAGCGCACGCTGCCCAAACCCCAACGGCACAAACAGATCGATCAGGCGCGGCGCGACAGGTTCCGCGCCATGCTCCAATGTGATGCGACGATTGGGATGGATGGGGGTCAGTTGTTCAAACGGGATAACGATGGGAATCACCCTACCTCTCAGCACAAGCTATGCAGGTCACTTACCAACAGATACCTTGCTCTCGTTGTACTGTATCACACGTGTCCATACGCTCTGCAAGTGGTGCTGAAGCCCTTCAAAAGAAGTTTCAAGAGCATTATTGACAACCTGAATACATTCTTCTCTAATGATATAGGGTACTCTACGAAAGTCAACAGCCTCATTAAGTTCCAGAATACGATTCTCTCCGATGTCCTGGTTATAGTAGGTCTCGAAAATGTAATCGGAGACGAAGTGATTATCATGGTCTTCTTCATTTTGGCGACGCTTAACCCGTTCTTGAACGCGGTGCTTGCATACAGGAATGGTCGCCTTGACAAAAATAAAGAAGGCATCTTTAAGAAAGGGAGCCGTGAATTGCTTCAGAGCCTGGCAATAGTCATTGCGTGCAAACTCGATAAAAACAATCTTTTTTCTATTGTTCTTAATAGATACCCATTGCCGCTCCAAACGTGTAATACGCCGCTCTACTTTTTGCAAAGCGATATCAAAGGCTGTGAGATCGATTACATCGAAACCACCGTAATCTGTTGATTTAAATAGAAGTCCTTCTGAATCAGCCTCAAACATCTCATACAAGATGTCATAATCGTTGATACAGTCAACAACCCATTGACAATCACGGGCAAGTGTATCCAGGTGACGAATAGCAGCAGACTTACCACTACCAGGTAGACCTAAAACGAACACTTTTACGACCATGCAGTATCCTCCCTGTTACCAGAGCAGCCTTCAACCATCAGCAACACTGTTGAGTACAACAGGTTCAGTGCAAAGGAGATGCACGACTAGAAAAGAGGGTTAATCCTGATCGCTACTACTTACATCAGAAGTTATTGTAAAGAGAGTATAACATATTTTCCAGGAAGGAGACGCCGTTACTCTATGATAAATCAATCCAGCCGGGCGGCGTTTTAGAGGACAAGAAGAAATATTTTCTCAAGCGAGTGGAGGGTAAAATAAAAGAGAGAGCAGAAGATACGAGTATCCTCTGCTCTCCAAGCAGAGCTACACCGCGACAGGAACCTTATTCAGTAGAGCCTCATCCCGAAAAGACGCAACAGATTCCAGGAAAGTTTCTTGAGAACCCTTATTCTCAGCAACTTTATCTACCAGAGCCTCATTCAGAAAAGCATCAACATCTTTCAGAAAAGCATCAACATCTTTCGGAAAGGCATCTTTAGAACAAAAGTTCTCAATAATTTTTACTTGCCTCTGATCAATGCTATAGTCTCTCTTGATGTCGCCCTCCATGTAGCCTACTCCATCGTCTTCGTAGTAGCTACGTAGAATGTCATCTGAGATGAAGTGATTGTCTTCCCTAACAGGTGACTTAACGCGCTCGTGAATGCTTTGGATGCAATCTCTCAAGGGAGCCTCGATAAACAGGAAAAAGGATTGCTGAAGCAAATCTCGTCCCTTATGCGGTTCAAGTTCTTTATCGAGGTAGGTAGCCAGCTTCTCAAACACATCCCTATAATTAT
>JAJZEJ010000795.1 GCA_021828635.1 Chloroflexota bacterium | reverse complement strand
ATTTACGGCGATACACTTATGGAAAGAGCGAGGCTCTTACCGGGCAGACGGTAAGAGCCTCGCTGTGTGAATGGTAATTCCCAACCTCTATCCTGCGCGGCCTCGGAAAAAGAGTCAGGGACTCAGACGTGATAGGCCGGTTGCTTTGGCGTTGGTACTTGTTGCTCCACCAGTGGTTGCAAATCTTGCAATACTTTCTGTGCATCCTCCACCCGCTCACGACGCACGGTGTAATAGGCATAGAGCCCCTTTTTTCCACACTCTAAAAAGCCTGCATCACGCAAAATGCGTAGGTGATGCGAGATCGTCGGTTGCTGCAAACGAAAACGGCCTGTCAGATCTGCAACGGTAAGGGTATCGGGATGTTGACTCAGCATCTGCAAGATTAGCAATCGCGTCGGATCGGATAACGCACGCAAGAGACGGGCGCTGTGTTGTGCCTGGCGCTCTTCCTCACGGGTTACTTGTTTTGTTGCGTCGTTGTGAGGCGACGACGATGGTGGCGCAAGCTGCGCCGATGGAAATGGGTTGGACATAGGCGATTGTCCTTTGAATTTAACTGGGCGAATAGTTATCATAGATTGACCTCATTGAAAGGTGATGCTGCTATAATAGCATATTTACCTACTTTTGTTGAGGTTTCGCGCTTGCACCGGCAGATGACGGGCCATCATGAAACGGTGGCGTTGTGGTAGTGCCACCAAGTGTACTCTGTGCCACTGTCATCTGCGGCTGCGCGGCTGCGGTCTGTAGTTGCACCGGTGCCGGAGTTTGCTGTGCCACTGTCATCTGCGGCTGAAGTTGTACGAGATTAAAGGGATTGGTTTGTACCCAGGCGAGATGGAGAAATGGGCGCAGACGAGAAAACGGTCCGGCGAGCAGCAAGGTGACGATACCAGAGACTAGCGTGATCAGGCCGCTAGTACTCAGATTGCTGGAGAGCTGATGATTGGTCCAGGCTGAGAGAACAGCCATGACAATGAGGGTCACCCAGCTGATGAGAGCATTGACGACTTCAGGAAAATGATCCTGCTTGAGGAGCGCCGCCAGATACAACCCGATCAGGTTTGCGAGAGGTGGAATCAGAATCATGAGGAATTGCTGGAATTGCAGCAAGGTTGCCGTGGAAATGGTCATCATAGTACTGCTCGCTTTCTTACTTCTTTTTTATTTTTGTGTGTCTTAGAGCTTAGCTTACAACTTGCCCTTCACTACTTCCGCGTCTATGAGCAGTTCACGCACGATAGCTTTGCACTGCTCACCCACCGGATCAGGGATCGTCACAGTTTTGGCGTCAGGCGGCTCAATTTTGGCGAGGTAGGCATCACCCTTTGCGCCGAGGGGATTGTCCAGGCGACGATGCGGATCATAGTTGATGGTGCCGCGCTCAAATTCCTGTACTGCTGTTTCCGGCAGCGGGTATTTCTCAGGACTCATCGGCAATCCCAAAAATGGGCAAGATTGGTAGAAAACTAGAATGCCATCGGCAATATCGTAGCCAGTTTTGCGGCTGCGCCAGCGCGTGGGTGCAATCTCGACAAAATAGTTGGCAACATCTTCATACGTAATCATTGGTTCCTCCTGCTGTGTAGTAGTTGATGGCTGCTGTTGAGTGGCCAGATAAGCGAAAAGCTCGTCCCACGGATAATTGCCAGGACACTGGCTCCGGTTCACCGGATCAATACTGTAATGCCCGGTGATACCACCGTTGGCATCAGCTTTTCTCGTCGGGATGCTATGCCGCTGGCAAATATGCAGGATCAGCGCGAATGATATCTGCTTTTGGGCATCAGTCAGAGCGTCCGAATTATCCATCGTTGCCTTGACATGCTCTACCGATATCGTCACGTTATTCGGGTTAATGTTATCGGCTCCCCACCAGGGATCGTGTCCATCAGATAGATAGCCATTAGCCCAGGCTCCATCAGATTCGGCGACACATTGGATCAGTGTGCCATCTCGACCAACAACATAGGTTGAGGAAACAGGATTCGCACTGTCCTGCGTCAAACGATAGTAGTTTGAGATGGCCTCCGCTGTGACATCAGCGCCGCTGGCTGTGCCATGAACAATCACCCATGCAGGTTTCTGACCGTCTCGATTGGGATAGTAGTTGGTAGTGGGACTCCATATCGCCCCCGGTTCATCTGGCATCTCATGCCTACCTTTCTTCACATATGTGGGCGTCATGTAGAACGCATTTCTCTAGTGCTTACTGTACGTGATGCGCCAATTTCTCTTGCGTGTGTGTGTCCTTCGGCGACCGACACAACAACACGCCACGTGCCACGTCCAGATGCCACTGCTCGCCTATCGTCTTCAGGCTATATTCATTCTCCAGATAGGCAGTGAGCGCCTCCTGAGCATAGCCTGCCAGTTGTTGCTGTTGCTGCGCCTGTGCCAGGAGCCGCGCCGCCTCAGCCTGCGCACTCTGCACAGCTGTTGCACGGCGCTCGATCTCCTGGCGATGCTCCGGTTTGATGACAATGGTCTGTTGCAGTTCTTGCTGCTGCTGATTCATGCTGTTTGTCCTGCTACTTCCTCACGAAGTGGATTTCCATTTGTACAAAATATTGGGCGGATATAGATGCCAACGCGGCCATCTTTCGCCTCGTTGAGCGCGAACCCCAGCGCGAACCCCGTCTCACCAGGACGCATAGCACGCACGCCACTCATGCCGTCACTCGTCACAAGATCGCGCTGAGCGATATGTGGATCGCTGCATATGACGACAACGCGCCCAGCTAGCGCAATCGGCAGGATACCTGTCTGGTAATCTACCTGCGTGCCACCCAGGTTGAGACCAGGCGCAAGCGAGACGATCATGGCAGCCCGGCAACCATCATGTGTACAGCAGGAGAGCCGCGAACCAGATGGACACACAATGGTGCCGGACTCGTAGAAGCGATCATGTGGGAAGACCTCAGCGACATCGAAGGTATCGAAGGTCTGGCTAGTGGCAATCGTTGCGGTGGTACCGTGTGTCTGATAGGCTCCAAGCGCAATCACATTGCCATTCTGCCTTACCTCAAACGCATCAGCTGGTGTGGCATTTTTGACGCCGAAGACTGCGCCGGAGCCATTGTCAATAAAGACAGCCACGTCGAATTGCCCAGCATTTTGCGTAATTTTCAGTTTGCCATTGGCTGGCGTAGTTCTCAAATGCGCGTCATTATCCGCCGTCTCGATTTGCAGCAGTGTGTGTGCAACACCGCCAGTATCATACGCCTGATAGCCATCATTATTCTGAATGACGACGCCGCCACTGGAAAAGACGTTGGCGCTATTGAGATTCGCAAAGTTGGCGTCAACCGCCGAACTGGAAATGACGGTTCCGCTTACAAATGAGGTAAGTGAGACTTGTAATCCCGCCATACGAGCTTTTACTCCTTTGATTTGTAGGGATAGGTGTGTAGCAAATCTTGCGCCCCTCGTAACGCGCGAAAGCCCAGATGATGCGGCCCGCGTGGTTGCTCGGTAAGGGTCGATGCCGCAAGGAACCATCGATGCTCCGGCGTGCCATCGGCATGCTGCGCAACGATCTCTAAGAGGGGAGCCTGCGGTTCAGGGTGGTGTGGAAAATGCTGATACATCGGCATTAGGTCCACGCGCACACTTATAATCCTTTGCTGCGCCCCTAGAACCTCTGAAAGTGCTGAGGGAAACTTGCGCCCCTCATCTGACGATTGCATGACGATTTCCTGAGCTACTGAGCTGAGATGTATCGGCACACGGCGCAGGTCAGCAAGTTCAAAGCGTTTGCGCCCAATCATGGTTATATCATTGTCCTTTCCTGTCTTGCTACTGTATAACTGTAAAATCCTGAAATGCCTGCTGCAAGTTAAAGAGTGCCGCAGTCTGACTAGGCTGGATCTGCCCAATCTCTAGATCTACCGAGTCCCAATTGTAGGTAAGGGAGACGATCTGGGCTACGGTATCTAGAGCGCCATTGCTGCCCCCCCAATAACTCTCATCCCAACGAGCGCTATCCCACAGCGTGATGCTGGCCGAACTGGATGAGGGGTCGATAAGTTGAATGGTATCGCCCACTTTGAGCGTCTCGATGTCAT
>JAJZEJ010000300.1 GCA_021828635.1 Chloroflexota bacterium | reverse complement strand
ATGCCGATGCTGGCAGCTTATACCAAGAACGGCCATCTGTATGCTTTCAACCGCAACGACCTCGCCGCCGGTCCACTGTGGAGCGATCTGCTGGCCGAGCCGAGCGATTGTCCAGAGTGTGAACAGACCAGCGTTTCGACACCAACCTATGGTGATAGCATACTCTTCTTTGCCGGTGGCAACGGTGCTATCAATGGCGTGAATTATCGCGGCGTTGTGCAGGCACTCAACCCTGACACAGGCAAAATACTGTGGCGACGTGGTACCTCTGGTCCCATCTTCGCAGCTCTCACCTATGATAACGGTCTGCTCTTCGATAACGCGGGCGGCGTTATTGAGGTACGCAACGCCACCACAGGCGAAGTGCTATACACCTTTCAGACTTCGGCAAACCTGATCTACTCACCCACGAGCATCTCGCACGGCCAGCTTTTTGTCGGCGATACCAATGGTATGCTCTACGCGCTTGGCCTGCCCTACACACCACCAGCCCAACCTTTCCTGGACGCACATTGCGCCTCTGGTTGGAGGTGTCAGGACATTGGTGATCCGGCTGTAGCCAGTATCGATCATTATAGCGGCGGCATATGGCAGATTCAGGCGACCTCAACCGGTATTGGCAATACTGCTGATCAGTTTCACTTTGTTGAACAACCGGCTAGCGGCAATGTACAAATCAATGCGCGTCTATCCTCGCAAGCTGAGCAAGCTGGTTTGATGCTCCGTCAGCGTAGCGACCCTGGCTCACCTTACTATGGCATCTTCTTGAGCAATACCGGTCAACTCAGCGTACAGTATCGCTTGACCTTCAATGGCCCAACCACCTCTGTACAGACCGATGTATCGCGTCCGCCATCATCGCTTTATCTGGCAATCCAGCGCAATGATGATCGCTTTGAGGCAGCTTATTCGCTGAATGGGCATAGCTATACGCTGATCGCCGGCGGCACAGCAGTGGTTGTGATGCCCGACAGCTTGCTAAGCGGTATGGCGGTCAGTGCCAGCGTCGGCGGCACGGCCACCTATCGTGATGTCATCATTGGCACACCAACGCTACCATTCGCGCCTGCACCGCTTACCACGCCATGCCCAGCCAACTGGCACTGCGCCGATATTGGCAATCCGCAGTTACAGGGTGGGCAGTGGCTTCACGGCACGAGCTGGAAGTTACAAGGAGCGGGTAGCGATATCTGGAATGACTGGGATCAGTTTCATTTTGTCTGGCAAATGCTCCCTGGCAATGGCGGCATCAGTGCGCGGGTGACTTCGGAAACGATGGCAAACCCCTGGGGCAAAGCGGGCGTGATGCTGCGTCAAGGTAGCGCGGCTAACACGCTCTACTATGCAGCCTATGTGACGCCGGAGCAGTCTGGCAATGGCATTTTGGTCGAAGCCCGCCAGCAAGACCGCCTGCTCGCCGTGACCTATGCCAGTATCAGTGGGTCAGTTCCCATCTATCTCAAAGTTGCACGTACCGGCCAAGCGTTCGGCGCATATACCTCACACGACGGCATCACCTGGACACTCATCCCTGGTTCAACCTACGACGAGGACATGCAAGGGCCGCTGCTGGCGGGCCTCGCCTTGACCTCACACAACTCTGCGGCCTTAGCCATCGCGACCTTCGATCATGTGACGATTAAGTAATTGAATATTAAGGAAGTGCTATATGTTTTCACAACAACAAAAACAATACACGCAGGCACAACAGGACAACTCACTGGCGTCTCTGCCCGTATCACAACAATGCTCGTCGGCCAACTGGTTGCCGCTGCATACCTTCATGACCACCAAAAGTCTGTCGGTAGTCATGCCAGCCTTCAACGAGGAGATCGTGATCGCGGAAACACTGCTCACCACCATCTCAGTGCTGGAAACGCTGGTACCAGACTTCGAGGTGCTGGTTGTCAACGATGGCAGTAGCGACAAAACAGGCGTGATTGCCGGACAAGTGGCGGCAATCGATGAGCGCGTGCGGGTCATTCACCATCCAGAGAACCGGGGCTATGGCGCGGCGCTAGTCAGCGGCTTCGAGGCGGCAACCAAAGAGTTGACCTTCTTCATGGATGCCGACGGCCAGTTCGATATTCACGACCTCACACAATTCTTACCACTCATCGAACAGTATGATGCTGTGCTGGGTTATCGTCTGCATCGGCAGGATAGCTGGCCGCGCAAGCTTAATGCCTGGGGCTGGAAGATGCTAGTCAGGCTGGTCTTTGGCGTCCATGTACGCGACGTAGATTGCGCTTTCAAACTCTACAAAGGCGATTTCTTCCGCAAACATCATCTGGAAACACGAGGAGCCATGATTAACACCGAGATGCTGTATAAATTTACACGCGAGGGTCATAGCTATATCGAGGTGGGCGTACAGCATCAGCAACGGCGCGGCGGTCAGGCGACGGGCGCGAAACCAGCCGTGATCTGGCGAGCTTTCCGCGAACTCTTCCACTATGCCAACCAATGGCATCGTCTAGAACGCCTGCAATTACAACATAACAGACAAGAAATACAAAAACAGGAAAAGGGCCAATAGCCATGCGAGCAGGAAATAGACCAGAGGAGCTAATTTATCAACTGATCGAGCAGGTGCGCCAGGGCTATTTACCGCGCCGTCGCTTTATGCACATACTGGCACGCATGGGTATCTCCGCAGTCGGCGTGGGAGCCATTTCTAGCGCCCTCCTCTCTTCGTCGGCTATACCAGTAGTGGTAACGAACGCGGATGAACGCGAATCGCGCAATCTACACCTGCACGATCAACATCTGCAACATCAATCGCAAGGTCAGAGCGACAAGCTCTCACAGGATTATGCGGAAGATGCACTAGTTGAGGATAGTATGCATGGTACGCCGTTGGTCGGGCGGGCGGCGATTATGGCGCACAAAGAGGAACGCATAGGCGCGGTCTCCAATGCGCAGATCAGCGTCACCAATCGCATAGCGCGTGGCGAGCAGGTTATCGTCGAGTGGGTTGCTACTGGCACCCACTCCGGCGATCTCTATGGTATGCCCGCCACAAATCGCTCTTACAGTTTGCACGGCGTCACCATCGTCATCCGGCGCGATGGCAAGATTGTTCGCGAGTCGCTCTATTACAACCCGCAGGAATTGCGCCACCAACTCACGTGATAGTAAGCACACACGATTCATTGCATGGCACCCACAAGGGGTGTCACTACATGTAACATGTTTCTACAACATGAGGGTCGCCGTAGGCGGCGAACATATATGTAGTGACACCCCTTGTGGGTGCCATGCAACATCGGTACCATATGTATGGATCAGGCAAGGACATACTATGAAAAATATCAATCGAAAAATTTTTCCTATCTCTCTTTTACCACTACTATCACTCATATTGTTACTCATCACCGGCCCACTTACGAGAGTGATCTTCGCGCATGTGACGACAACGACGCTACCGTTTTTGGCCTCGGTGGATACAATGAAGGTTAGCCGCGACACGGAGACGCGACCTTTATCGCAGCAGGAAATTATGCAGATTGTCAAAATGACGGCTAGTCTGCATACAAACTATATCACAGTCGATACGGATTGGGAGTATCCAGCTTATATGCAAGAGTGGATTACAGCTATTCGTGTCACAGGCAATCATATCTGGTTTCGCGGGCATCCCAACCAGTGGGAAAACTCGAATGGCGCGGAAGGTCTGATGACACCCGGCATGTATGAAGAGACGGAACAGCAATTTATCCTGGCTCATCCCAACTTCTTTCAGCCAGGTGACATCTTCGATCCCTGCTCTGAGCCGGAGGATGGACACTATTGGGAAGCTCGCTACGGCACACAGTGGACCTCAAACGCGCCAAACGTTGCCACACATGCTTTCAACCTCTTTTTGCGCGGAACAACCGACGTTGCAAATGCAGCCTTTCAGCAGTTGGGCATCAATGGCGTGATTACCACAGTGCATTCTACTAACTCGTTCTTTGCCTCACAGCCTGGCGAATTAGAGGCGGCAACCGTAGCACAGTTCGGCTACCTCACGGTTGATAGCTACCCTGAACAGTCTACGACGGACGCACAGACAGCAGTTTATGCACGAGT
>JAJZEJ010000635.1 GCA_021828635.1 Chloroflexota bacterium | reverse complement strand
TATAGCCCTTGGTGTAGTCGAACTTTTCGAGAGCACGAATCAAGCCGATATTGCCTTCCTGGATCAAGTCCAGCAGGCTCATACCACGCCCAATGTACTTTTTGGCAACGCTCACCACGAGGCGCAAATTGGCCTCGGTCAGGCGGCGCTGAGCCTCATCACCATCTTCGATGATGCGACGATTTGGTACCATCTTGTAGAGTTCAGCACGATGACGCTCGGCCTTGCCACGCTCCATAAGTTGTGCCAGGCGTACTTCTTCCTCAGCTGTGAGTAGCGGCACACGCCCAATTTCGCGCAAGTACATGCGCACGGGATCGTCTAAGCTACTCTCCAGATCAGCGACCACGATACCCAGGCTATCCTGTATATCATCCCATTTTGTCCCAGCCATCACATCTTCTGGTCCTGGCTCCCAATCGGCTGGTGGCTCTTTTGTTGGATCAAGGTCATCCATAGGCTCTTCGTCCTGTAACTTGAACAGATCAAATGCCTCGCTGTCATCGACGGGGGTCACTAGACTACCGCTGGCAACATGAGCATGACCTACCGCCTCAATTTCTAAGAGGTTATCTGCATCACGTAAAATTGTTTCTTCATCAAAACGTTCTGGTTCTAACGCAAACATGTCCTTCATGGACTCTGTACTTACACAATCATTCTGTATACGATCAATCACTTCTTGTTCCCCATTCACCATACTGGCATCCCCCTTCAGAAAACAGGTCTGAATGATAGATGAAAAATGATGAAAACCTGCTCCCTGATACGATTTGATTTAATGATTCCACAAAGCGCATGTCTATACGCCTGGGCCATACTCTTCCTACGCTGCCGCACCCTCCTACATGGCACCGCTTCCCTCATCCATGAAGCGGCGTTGCAGAGTCGAGCGCCCTTCTGTCACGGTGCAGAGAGAGCAGTTGACTCTGGAGCTGGCGTGCCAGTGTTGCATCACCGGCCATCCAGGCTTCTTGTACAAGATATTGCAATTCTGTATTTAGTTGTGACAGACGCTCACGCTTGAGCCGCGTTGCACACTGCTCTGCTTCTTTCAGCAGTTCGTCTCCATTTTTCGGAGTGCGTAACTCAGCGCACGCCTGCGCCCTGGCTACTGTTTCCAGCAAAGCCGAAGGTATATGTTGTGCTATGGATTGATGAGAGGGGGAGAAACCACGCTGATACAATGAGCTGAGAATACGGTACAACTCTCGCGTGTCAGTCCCTATGAAGTCACCATCGTTTATTATACCACAAACATGGTCACTTAACCCAGGATTCAACAAGAGTAGCCCGATTAGGTAGTCCTCCCATTGTAACTTATCAGTACGTCTTCTGTCAAGCCCGACCTCTAGAGGGACTGATGTATCGTGTCCGCCTGTCGGCGTCGATGTGCCTGGTTCCGGCGAACGCGATGAACCGGCCTGCGGACGCGATACAGAGGTCCCTCCATCCAGTCGTTTCGGTTGCGTATCTGTGAAAGTGGCAATAACTCCCGTTGTTTGCTGCCCACGCTGTACACGCTTTAATTCTTCAAAAAGAGTACGCTCATCGACGCCTATCATCTTAGCCAGCTTACGCATATACACATCACGCTTGATGCGGTCACTGATGGTCACAATCACAGGCAGTAGACGCCGCGCAGCTTCCGCTTTGCCGCTCGGCTCACGCAGATCAAGCTGCGCGGTCTTGATGACGAAGTAGTAGTCTATCAGGGGCAATGGATGTGACACGGTATATAACCAGGCTGAAAAATCACGCCGGATAAACTCGTCTGGGTCTTCACCATCGGGCAATTGTACGACGTTGATCTCAGCATCAACTTGCTCTTCCAGCCGTACAATGCCGTTCGGTTGGCGATTGTTAGCTTTACCCATTCGGCCATCACGGCGCTGCGCACTACCCGCTAGCGGGACCGGCACGATAGTATGATCAAAGCCCTTCATAGCCTGCTCAATGCCATGCTCAGTAGCCGCGCTACCAGCTGCATCGGGATCAAGGGCTAGCGTCACCTGCCTGGTAAGCTTCTTAATTTGTTGAATGTGCTTCTCTGTAATGGCACTACCAATACACGCTACCGTCTGTTTCGTTCCGTACTGATGGGCAATAACCGCGTCAACATATCCTTCCACAATAACAACTTGCCCGGCATGTTTTATTGCGTCGCGTGCCATATCCAGCGCGTATAAAACGCTATTTTTTTCAAAAAGCAGAGTCTGTGGCGAATTCAGGTACTTAGGCTTATCACTGCCAAAAGCACGCCCTCCAAAGCCAATCACACGCCCACGGCTATCCCGAATGGGGAAGAGCAACCGATGTCTAAAGTAGTCATAGACTCCGCCGCCCGTCACACCATTGACATCATGCTCCTCACGTCTACGCGCTAAACCTCCCTCGATCAGTTCCTGCTCACTATAGCCCAGCCCCAATAGATTACGCGAGAGCGCATCCCAACGGTCTGGCGCATAGCCCAGGCCAAAGGCAACAATGGATTCCATTGTAATACCACGACTCTGTGCATAGATACGCGCCTCCTCGGCTTCTTTAGAGCGCAGGAACATCTGGTGAAACCAGAGTTGGGCATCTTCATTGAGCTTACGCAGACGCTCTTTCTTCGTGCCGCTGGCTCTCTCCTCTTCGGAAAGTGGTCCACCACTCTCCTCAATTGAGACGCCAGCCTTTTCAGCCAGATAAAGCAAAGCTTCTCGAAACTCAAAGCTCTGCTGCTTCTGCACGAAGCTAAATACGTCGCCACCCTCGTTACAGCCGAAGCAATGCCATGTCTGCCCTTCAGGAAAGACGTAAAACGATGACGTGCGCTCGTTATGAAAAGGACATAGTCCCTTGAGTGCCTTACCCGACTTCTGTAAAGCTACCACCAACCCGATCTCCTCGACGATATCGATCTTCCCTTTGATCGTTTCGATGATAGATGTCATGCCTTACCTCGCCGGGTGTACCAGCTTGCAGCCCGTATCCCGTTGGTCCTGTCGTCTTCTTACACATATAACGAGTCGTAACGTAAAAAGTCGTACCCGTATCCCCCAAAAGTATAGCGATTTGTCACTCCGTGTTATATTACCTCAACGTATTTAGACGTAAGAATGTTCCAATTCTTAACAATTTTCGCAATATATACATGGCAGAGTTAGCATGATAGCGTTGACATGGCACCCACGAGGGGTGTCACTACATCTAGCGTGCGCCTCCGGCAAAGCATACATGTAGTGACACCCCTCGTGGGTGCCATGCTTATCACCGTTCGCTTGCCAGTTCGCTTCTTAGCCGGACTTATCCACTTATCCACCGCCCCTATTATTAAGATATCTTTTATTCTAATTACATATATATAATTGTAGTAGTAGGGACGGTGGATAAGTGGATAAGTCCGCAATATTTTTCCTTGTAATGACATCCTTCTATCTCGTAAATCCGCCTTACAAGCCAATTCACATACAGTGGATACGTTTTCCACACGGCTTTTGAGCCTGATAACCCTGTGGATAAGTTAAGGTTGACGGTGGATAATAATGGGGATAACTTTGCTTGTGCTGAGTCTTTAGAATGCCTATGTGGATAAGTTATCCACCGGAATGGGGATAACTTTGGCTACTTATCCACCGCCTTTCCCCGTGCGATCAATCCTCTCTGACTGTGGAAAACTTATCCACATAGCCTGTGGATAAATCTGACGTAGTGGAATGATAGGTATTCAACTCTGAAGCTTTGTTCATAAATGTGGGGAATATAGAAGATAATTTCATGCTGCCCGCCCAGGTTATCCACAGAAGCAGGCTGTATTTACAATTTTTTGTCTTCTCTGTGACTTCATGTTGTCTTCTCTAATCCTTCGTAAATTAAAGCAGCATTGTGGAAAACCCTCTAGCGGTTAGATAGAGGTGGAGAAAATGTGGATAAGTTATCCACCGGAAATGTGGATAACTTGCGTGGGCCAAAGCATTGTGGATAATGTGGAAAACTTATCCACCGGCATTGTGGAAAACCCTCTAGCTGTTAGAGAGGAGTGGAGAAAATGTGGATAAGTTATCCACCGGAAATGTGGATAACTTGCGTGG
>JAJZEJ010000029.1 GCA_021828635.1 Chloroflexota bacterium | reverse complement strand
AGCATTCTATCTGCTCTCTACCGATCACGTAGCAGCGAATGTGAGTACATTAGAACTATTTCTTGCCCTGGGTGGTATTGGTTGGTTAGCCCGACATGTATTTGAATGATGATCGGCACCATATGATATGTCCAGCATGCTACTCAAAGTAGAGATATATAAGTTTTTGGGGCGGAGAGTATTGCAGTGGCAGATATTCAAAGAAGATATGCAGCAAATGATCTCAGTATAGCACAAGTAGGCATGACAGACATCAGTGAGAATGAGCAGGCAAGCGTCACTATGGCTACGCCACCGTTACAACCTGCGGTAGAGCTATCAGCCAGCGAAGCTGAGGCTCAAGACCTGCTTAAACGCACGCCGAACAGTTATATTTTGAACCAGGTCTATGGCCTCTGGTATTTCATATCCTGGTTCTTCCTGACCGTCATTATTACCCGTGAACTCTCGACCGTGCAGTATGGCGTCTTCGCGGTCGCACTCTCGGCGTTCAATACAGTCGCTTATATCGTCGCCTTTGGCTTCGAGGATGCCACTGTCACTTATGTTCCCAAAGTGCTGGCCGAGCATGGGCAAGGTGCAGCAGCACAACTCATCAGGCGTTTATTGGGCTTGCGTATCGGTATATTGACGTTGAACACCATCATTATGATTATTGGCTTACCCATTCTGGGAAGCCTGATCGCGCTACTACCGATCAAAGGTAGTAATGCCCTTGCCAGTGGACTGCATAATCCCGCACTACTCGCGCACATTATTCCGATAGCTTTCTACGTCATCGGCAATGGCATTACCGGATTGTTGACGGCTGTCTGTGCTAGCCTGATGCGTATGCGTCTGGTGCTAATCATCAGTGGGCTGGCCCAGGTTGCCATGCTTGTGCTGGGTTTTGTGGTACTACAACTTGGTTGGAGTGTCGATGGGTTGCTCTGGTTGTTAGCCGCCAGTTCTCTAGTCACTTCGCTGGCTTTCGCTCTCTGGCTGGCTCCTTTTCTTTTCGCACGTGCCTCAACCTATAGCCAGCCGCTGAGACCCGTTCTCAAGCTGGGCATTTCCGCCTGGCTCACCAACATCGTTACTGGCGCATTCTTAAAGCAAGCATCGATTATTCTACTCGGCTACTTCGCCATCTCGCTGGTGCAGATTGGCTACTTTAATCTTTCCTTCCAACTGGCCGACTCCGCCAATCTGTTGCTCGTCGCCGGTTTTGCCGGTGTCGGTGGCTCCGCTCTGGCAGCATCCTTCATCGGGCAGAACCATGAGCGCCTGGCCCGTTCCTGGCAGGTATTGATTAAGATTGAGACCTTGCTGGCTGCTCCTGGTCTAGTTTTCTGCCTGTTCAATGCCTCGAATATTGCCCACGCACTCTATGGCACAAAATATGATCCAGTCGGGCCATTGCTGGCAATCTTCCTATTTTTCAACATCATCGTGCGCGTGCTTGGCACAACCATTCATCAATCTACCCTGTACGTCGTCGGCAAACCGCGTCTTGTGGTATTAGGCCAATGGATCGGGCTAATCGCTGTTATCGTGATCGGTATCCTGCTCATTCCACGCTTTGGCCCAGCAGGGGCGCTGATTTCCGATGGCATAGCACGCAGCATCACAGGTCTGATGTTACTGGCCTTCTTGTGGCGTGAACTGCCACGCAAGTATCCGATAGGCTTTACGCTACGTTTCCTGCTCGCGCTCACGCTGGCAGCATTGCCAGGGATTCTCTGGCACCCACAGAGCCGCGTGTTACTTGCCGTCTCCGGCATCATCTTCTTGCTGCTCTGTGCTGTGCTGCTGATGGTTATCAAACCACTCACCACAGAAGACCTGGAGATGTTGCAGGGAGTACAACCAAAGCTGGTACCATATTTGCGCCGTTTTGCCCGTGCGTAAACGGTTAACGCATTATTGTTATCAAGTCTATTTACAAGTTCTAAACAATGGCAAAGAAACAACCACAAACCTTAGACCCCTGGATCGTCGCTAACGCTTATGCCAGGGGCATCTTCCCAATGGCCGACGAAAACGATGGGAGCATTTCCTGGTATGCTCCTGATCCACGTGCCATTCTCGAACATCATAACCTGCATGTCTCGCGTTCATTACGTGCTACAATACGTAAAGGTATCTATGAGATACGCATGGATAGCGCCTTTGAGCAAGTGATGCGCCAGTGTGCCAATCGCTCTAGCACATGGATTAACGAAGAGTTTATCAAAACATACACGTATCTATACAGGCATGGCTATGCTCATAGCGTTGAAGCATGGCATGACGGCACGATGTTGGGAGGCTTGTATGGAGTCACGCTTGGTGGAGCATTCATGGGTGAGAGCATGTTTTCCTATGCCACCGATGCTTCAAAAGTTTGCCTTGTGGCCCTCGTCAACCATCTCAAAGAGCGCGGCTACGTGCTACACGATACACAATTTTTAACACCGCACCTAGCAAGCCTGGGCGTCACCGAGATACCACGCCGCGTCTATGAGCAACGCCTGCGTGCCGCATTGACGTTATCCTGTCGCTGGTTCGACTAGCCCCACACACAGGCGCAATACATCGGCCTTACGCCTGTTATGCCTCAGAGGCTCCTGACACTTCATCAAACTCGTCTTCGTACACATCTTCATACAAGGCGGCTTCGCGTGCCTCGGCCAATGCCTGCCTGCGCTCATCACCCTGGCGCATACGTTGTTCCATGTAGCCAAGCCATTTGAAGAAAAGCGGCGTCATGACAATAAAGTCAACCACCCCTGGGAGCAGTAACAAAGCTCCGGCGGCGGCCTGATCTGAGACGGCTGAAATGCCGAGTTGGGGTGGGACGTGATACAGAGGATAGATCACTCCACCCGTGTATGCATAGATGAAGGCCATCGTGTCGATAGGCAGGCCATCGAAGAAGGTATAAACTATTTGGGCAGGATAGCCAATCTGCTTCCACTCTTGCACTGAACCAACAATCGGCCACCAGTTGAACAGAGAAACCAGGAAGATGCTGATCAGTTCAATGTGATAGAGCGCCGGATTGCGTAGCGCCGGATTGTAGAACAATGGCGCGTGCCAGAGTAGGAAGACGATATTGAAGATCAGCGAGTCTATTACAGGATGCGTTAGAATACGTCCCAGGCCGCGTGCCGCTTGCAAGCGCATAAGAGGCTTTAATAGGGATTCGGAGCAACCAAATAACATCAATGGAGCGCAAAACGTCGTTAGCATCACAATCTGAATCATGTGAGCCAGGAAGAGTTGTGTCCGCGCAATCGTATCAAGCGGCGTTAAAAGCGTCAAAGCCATCAGCAACACACCAACAAAAAAGGTGATAATGCGTACCGTGGTCACGGGAGAGGCATTCTCATTCCGTGCCGAGGCTCGTTGCGCCCTACGCACGCCCAATACATAAAGTACACACAGCAATATTAGAAAGGCCAGGACACCAGGATTCCAGGGCCATACATTCGATAAACCAAATGGCAGCATAAGAACACTCCGTGCATATGTAAAGAAAGCTAAGCAAATATCTATTCCAATCATGCCTAGTATAATGCAGATGGGCGAACGGTGCAAATGTCTAACCGTGCTATTTGATATAATGCAGAGTAGCGGACTCGCGTTACAGGGACAAACAAACCATATAAAGGAGTCTTCTCTATGCGTATCGTCGTCGCTCCACAATCACTGAAAGGTAGTCTGACCGCCGCGGAAGCCGGTCAGGCCATAGTACGAGGCATCAAGGCCATCTATCCGCAAGCTGAAACAGCGATTGTCCCTGTCGCCGATGGTGGTGAGGGAACAGTACAGGCGCTGGTTGATGCCACCAACGGACGTATCATTGAACAGGTGGTAATAGGGCCGCTCAATAGCCCTGTCACAGCCTTCTTTGGCCTGTTGGGCGATGGGCAAACGGCAGCGATAGAGATGGCGGCGGCGGCAGGGCTACCCCTTGTGCCTCCTGCACTACGTGATCCACGCCTTACTACCACCTATGGCGTTGGCGAACTCATTCTCGCGGCACTCAATATCGGTTGTCGCCATTTCATCATCGGTATTGGCGGTAGCGCCACAAACGATGGTGGTGTTGGCATGG
>JAJZEJ010000123.1 GCA_021828635.1 Chloroflexota bacterium | reverse complement strand
GTTCAAGCTACTTTTAGAAAACCCCTATCTCTTGTTATAAAATAGCACTGCTTCGGAAATGTACAAACGAGGAATGGATAAAGTAATCCTAGAGCTGTACCTTTTCATCAAAAAACTACCGATAGACCAGACCTGTTATCTTGCAAGGCCATAAAAGCCGGCAGATAATCCACTTCCAGGGGCCACCAGGATTGACGGATGGGTCAACAGAGCATCGAGAATCACGTCGCCGTTAAAGCGTTTCAGATCATACTGGCACACGATGGTCACGGCTGGATAATGATCGACCAGTGGGTTCAGCCGTTCCTCATATTGCGCCATCTCCTCGGCACCCGGCGTGCCTTGCAGCGACCACGTCATCTCGCCTGTCATAAGAATACGCTTATGACCAGCCTCTAACGCGGCCAAAATGGCTGTTTCGAGGAAGTCCAACATGCGCTGCGCATCAAAACGACCAGGGAGTAGATAGGTCTGAGCTGGTGGCAAGACGCGCAGCAAACCGCGTGCGATCAATTTATCTAAAGGCAACCCCTCGGCATGGAGCCGTTGCATCAATTGTTCAGAGGAGGTGCTATGCTGAAGATAGATGACCGGCGCATTGGCGTTCAGGTGATCAACAAGATAAGGGCGCAACAATTGCCACTGCTCTTCAGTATTACGAAAGAACAGGCTGATATGGCGTTCGGTATACTCCGTCTCGTTTGCCATCTGTACTTCAGTGTTTTTTGCCTCTAGTTGTGCTTCCTGTGTCTCCATAGAAGGCATAAACGCGAGGAGATCCTCTATCAGAAAACGCCGCTCATTGCGTCCTCCAACACGAAAACAGCGTAGTTTCCCGCCATTTGTCCAACGGCGTAATGAAACTTCGCTTACATGGAGAAAAGCTGCGGCTTCGCTGATGGTAAGAAATCTCTGTTTTTCTGGCATTGTTGGATTCGCTTTCGGGATATATACTTTGATGATCTTTATGATACAATTATTAAGTTAAACTGTCAATAGCAGTCAAAACATCCGACAGGGTCTGTGAATTATCCACTAACACGATAGCGACCCCTGTGTCCGTCGCCTGTGTCGATTACACAATAAGTATTGCATAATCGACATTTGTTGTTTATAATACCCTTGTGTAGTTAGTTTTAAGGAAGGTTGAACGGAGCGTCCCTCGATGGAGACAGAGGCCAGAAGCATAGACCCACGAGTCAAACGGACCCGAAAGCTTTTACAGCAAGCTTTCATGGAATTACTACAGGAGAAAACCTTTGCGAGCATCAGCATTCTGGATATTACAGAACGGGCGACGGTTAATCGTGCAACTTTCTATGCCCATTTTTCTGACAAATATGCACTGATGGATAGCACAATTCGTGAGCAGTTTCAGCAAAGCATTACGAGTCAGTTTTCTGCTACCTCCGGTTGGAGGGAGACAAATGTACGCATCCTCATTCGAGACACAGCCAATTTTCTGAGTGATCTTTATCATCATTGTAAGCCCTCCGATATGCACCTCAATTTCCTCTCTGGACAGGCGATACAACAGGAAGTTGTCCACATCCTTCTCAACTGGCTCAAGCAGGCAAAAGGAAAAACACAACGACGAGTGCAACTAGAGGCTGTGGCATCAGCAATGAGCTGGACTATTCTTGGCGCTACTATTGAGTGGGTTGGCAATGAACAGCAACTCTCGCTAGAGGAGATAACGAACCAGACTACGCCGATTCTTACGGAAGGCATAGCGCGGCTCGTTCCTGGATTGTCGCCTCAAGAATGAACCTGCTAGCTTGGCGCAGTTTCCACGTGATGACATGCAAAGCCGGAACCAGTAACATAAAATTACTCTTATGACTATAAGAAGTCATTTGGTTGGATGAAAGAGACTATACCAGGAGGTTTTGGCAGCCAGCCGCATCTGCCATTCCTGCTTCGTGTAAATCAGCAATTGATCTACCGTCTGGCTACCGGGCATGAACGCATCGACCAGCACGGCGTAGCGCGGTTGGGCTTTCCCGATACGCACAAGCCCCATGCGGAAGGGTTGAGGACGCACATCCTGTAAGATCGTGCGCATCAACTCGCTTGCCTCGTCTTTGCTCAAGACCATGCGTGTTGGGTCCGCGTGCATCTGTGGTGCCAGTGTCAACGGTAACACCTTTGGCGCTGGTGCTGGCTGGCTAATGCTTACCTGGATAGTTGATTGTGCCTGAGTTGGCCCTGTATGCGCCTGTTTCCGCCCTGGCTGGGTCAGCACGGCGAGAAATTGTGCGCAGGACAGTGTGCCATACTGTGCTATCCATTCCTCAACTTCTTCTGGAATACCGGCATCATATTCGCGGCACCGTCTGGTAAAATAACCGCCTGGATGGTCCAATTTCCACGCATCTTTGTGCAAGTGAACCATTGTGCAGATAAAGGCTGCCACCAGTACACGCGCATCACGTGGCTGACCAGGCTGAATCGTAAAGAGCTTGCGGTATTTTGGGTAGACTCGTGTGTCGCCTTCAAACTGTTCCGCGAGAAATTCAGCAACTTTTCGCGGCTCACGTAACGTAAACGTAATAAAAAAATGAATGATATCTACGTTTACGTTACGTAATGGGTCAACAGAATCTACTGACTTTGTAGCAATGGGTAGATTTTTTGGCTGTTCACTGGAAGAAAGTCTACCCATTGTTGGTTCGAAGGGTAGATTTTCTGGCTGTTGTAATCGTGCCGAATCTATCTGATGCAACATATCAGGTAGATTTTCACCCAATCGTTCTTGAGCGAATCTACCCTCCGATGCTTTCTGGGTAGACGCGCCCCTGGGTAGATTCTTACTCATATCCTCCAGCATGGCTAATGGAGCTTCCTGTCGTCTACCCAGAAGGGGCGTGTGGGTAGACGCCAGGGGTGTGCAGGATGCCTGATCTTCTGATGAAGAATCTACCCAAGCGCCCGTTAAGGTAGGGGCAGACTCTTGCGGTTGCCCTGTTTGATCGACCTGTGGCACAGAATCTACCCAAGCGCCCGTTAAGGTAGGGGCGAACTCTTGCGGTTGCCCTGTTTGCGCTTGTTCTTGTTTCCCTTGTGGTACAGAATCTACCCATTGGCGCTCTGGATGGTGGGAGCGTTGCACGATATGGACGGCCAGTGTGCTGACAAGATATTGCGCCTGCACTATCCGCCGCTCTAAGCGCAGTTTTGTCTCACCCTCTACTGGATGCAGGAGGTTCTCTAATAAGGCAAATGTATGGCTGACATCTTGTGCAATCAGCTTGTAGACCAGACAGCGTTGCTTAACATCGATAAGTAACTGATGAAATTTGCCGCGACTCTTTTTATGCTGAATATGCAGGATGAGATGATCGAGATTGGCTTCCAGGGTCTCTGGGGCATGGTAGATTCCTGTGGTGAGGACAAACATCTCTTGCTCCATGACGTTGCGTTTTTTGAGGAGGCCCAATGCTTTGAAGATGACTACATATTTATGCGTTGTATCATGGGAGAAGCCAAGTTCCTTGCCCAGCGTGGCAATACTTTTTGTGCAGATGACCGCGATTGATGCAGGCTCATCAGGTAGCGTCACCTGATCCTGTTGCGCACGCTCTATGAAATGCTTAAAGAAATCTTGGCCGAGCGTAGGCTTAGGGAAGATGCAAGAAATAATATGCGCTACGGTCCGCTTACCCTCATCATTGTTTTCAGGTGGAGGTAGCGTTAATGCTACAGGTACGTTGGTCATATGTTACTCTTTTCCAATACAAATGACAAACAAATAAAATAGCTTTGTATTGACCATATTTTCTAAAAGGGAAGTCTTTCTCTTTTATAATACTTGAAAAAGACAGCTTTTCAAGTGGGCAAAAACACATCTCCTGTCAGCGATTTGAGCGTAAAAGTTCGCCCGACCGTAGTGGTAAAATTCGCCCGACCGTAGTAAAATTCGCCTGACCGTAATGGGGAACGTGCATGGACCTCTCGTTCGTGAGCTGTAACGATGGGAGCAGAGAGTATTCTTATGGGCTATGTCGGTCCTTTTATTGGTCTTCTATTGTTTATTTGAGCGTAAAAATTCGCCCGACCGGAATGGGGGCGTGCAAATTAAGGCCCGAAT
>JAJZEJ010000608.1 GCA_021828635.1 Chloroflexota bacterium | reverse complement strand
GGCATGAGCAAGATGTACGCGGTTATGTTGATGCAGCTACGCACTGTGCGTAATACTTTGCATATAGATACTCGAATGCGTGTCACCTGGACACTCGCGCTACTTTTCGCGTTGGCTGGCAGTATCTGGGGGATAAAAACCTTACTTTATCAACTGGTAGTATGGCGTGCGGGTAGTGCAGTTCAATTACACTATCACCTCTGGCTACTGCTGCTAGGCTGTTGGAGCGGCACCGGTATCCTGTCCATTCTTGCAACGTTGCGCGAAGGGCTGAACGAGCAAGAAGCCCTGTTGCTTTTTACTTTGCCGCTCTCTTCGGCTGAACGCTTTCGATTGCTCTGTGCGACTATTCTCTTGCGTGGGCCTGGTTTCTGGTTACTTGTATTCTCTGTTGTACTGACCGTGGTACTCAGCTGGAGTGCGTTTATATGGTTATTGCTTGGTCTAATTGGTATCTTCTTTGTGCCGCTCTGTTGTATGCTCGCTACTTTGCTGCTGATTTGCTATTTGCTGCCTGCCCGCTTGTGGGTGCAGATGATGACGATCCTGGGCGCTCTCATGATAATGACAGTATTGGTAGCCTTGAGTGTTGTACAACATCCTGTGATGCAACCATTTATGCCTAATCCTCTGCTGATTGTCTTGATTTTTCTATCAAGCTTACTGATACTACTGGGTCCGGGTGCATCTCTAGGCGGTGCTATCTATAGTCGAGCATTTTACACACTGCAAGGACGCTTGCGACGACCCAGAACGCTGACTCCTCCTGGTATGCGCTGGTTTTGTGAACGGTTATCTTATTGGCGTTCACTGACAGGAGCGATGCTGGTCAAAGCATTTTTCTATCAGGGGCGCAATCCATTCAACTGGTTACGCTTGCTGGTGATTTTTGCCTACCTGTTACCATTTCCCTGGTGCTATCATCTGGTGATCTCTTACGACATTAGCAAAGCATTATTCATGGTGGCTTATCTAGCTGTGATGGTGCTACTCTGCCTGATTGATGCCTCGCCCAGCCCATTTGGCGGCGAGGGAAACAGGCTTGTTCTCTATCTCACTGCTCCACTTACCACGAGAGTGTTACTGCGTGCCAAACTCATGACGTATTTGCTACCAGCTTTATGCTTGGCTTTTCTGTTGAGCATTGCGTTAGGGGGGTGGCTACATATGCCACTTCTGATTATGGTGCCGATAGTATCACAAGTGTTTTTGCTCATCATTGGTCCAATCACGCTACTGACATTAGGAAGTGTATGGGATGAAGACCTAAGTATTGTGGTGGAAGGAGCTATACAAATGTTACTACATGAGCAATTACCGATCACACCACGTCGCATCTGGCTGATAGGACTGACGTATCTCTTGTTAGCAATCATGCTTCTGTTGCTCTGGAAACTGCCTCTACTTCTGGCTTACATATTCCTGTTTGGTATCGATCTAGCAATAATGTGGTGTGCGTTTACTTTTGCACAGTATTATGTGCATCGAATCCTCAAATGTGGTTAAATGTTTCTGATGCTAAAGAGAGAGGCTAAAAGATGAGAACTCATTTACAGATTAGTGAGCTTGCACAACTGCTTGACGTGACAACAAAAACTATTCGCCATTATCACAAGGTTGGTTTGTTGCAGGAACCGGAACGCACATCCGCTGGCTATCGCCTTTATAACGCGCAGGATGTACTGCGCTTGCGCTCTATTCGTCAGCTACAATCTCTGGGCCTATCGCTGCAACAGATCAAGCAGGTGCTAGGAACAGCAAATCAAGAGCGCACATTACGTGAAGTTCTGCAATCGCTCGACCTTGAATTAGAGGCTCAGATACATTTGTTGCAAGCGCGACGCACGCGCATCAAGCAATGGTTGGAGTCCTCTGAAGACGTGGAAGAACCGTATCAACCATCGCCGACTGTGCAATATGTAGTAGATAATCTTGGCCTTTATCTATCACAAATCAGTCCCGAATTATGGGCGATGGAAATGAAGACCAATGCTTTGCTGGATAGTTTGCAGTGGCCGGAGATGTATCGTGAAACGATGAAAAAGATGGCTCACTACTTTGTCGCTCATCCTGAACATTATCAACAACTCTTACAACTAGGTGAGCGTCTCGTATCTCTGGCCCACTTACCTGAAAATACTCCTGAAATCGAGCAAATGGTCGAGGAGTGCCTTAAATACGACGAAATCCTTACGTTGTTACAACCCCAATTGGAATCACTAATAAGTATGGAAACACCTTTCGCAACGACAATGACAGATTTAGTGCGGACCACCCTTACCCCCGCACAACAACGTTTTTTGCATGAGGTATCGCGTAGATTAAACTATACACAATCAAATTCATAATAGCAAGTTTCCTTGTGTGATTTGACAAATCTCCCCTTTGTTTCTTTGGGCTATACTTTACCTTTCCTCAATGGATGTGACTTTTTGCTGCTTATTTCGTCTTTACAAACAAGTAGCTGATATTTGTATGTTCTCTAATCAGAACTCCCAATATTAGCGTATACAAGATACGTTCAATTAGGAGGATACATATGCCAAGAAGACCACTTACACCCGAAGAATTAGCACCAGCAGTACCACACTTTGATGATGAATTGCTCACCGTTGGTGAAGTTGCGCGTCGTTTGCGCGTAGACTCAACGACAGTACGCCGTTGGATTTCAAATGGCGTTCTTGAGGCACTTACGCTCCCGCATGTTGGCCCGCGCCAGAGCTATCGCGTCCGGCTTAGCACGTTGAATCGCCTGTTGGAGACGCCTGTATCGTTTGCCGAATAAGCAAGACAGAATGCAGAAAGCCAATATTGATAGACATGGTTCATATCTCTATCAATGTCGGCCTTATGTTAAGTGACAGAACGACCACAAGGGTCAATATTATTCAAAGACAGACAAACAGTCAGGGCGACCGCAAGGGTACGTCCCCTACAGTGAATGGTGGGTATGTGCGGTATCATGTCATTGTAGAGGTGTACCTTCACGGTCGCCCTGCGCTTTTAAGGCTTTCGTGACAGCATTCATCAATGTCTGAAGCTTAAATGGCTTTTCTACAAAACTAGCATGTGGGGCAACCTGGAGGGCGCGATCAACCTCATGGGGTGCGGCAGCTGTGCAGAAAACAAGTGGCATGTAGCGTGTTTGTGGTGAGGCGTGTAGATAATATAAAACTTCAATACCATCTATATCCGGCAAATGTAGATCAAGAATGAGAACGTCGATAGGCAAGGTGCATATCTCTGTTGCCGTGTGCGGTGATTGACCGTCGCTATAGGTACGCACTGGCAAGAGCGCCTGTAGACACTCCAGGGGATGCTGATAGATCGTGACCTGATGTCCTGCATAGTGCAGCATCGTGGCACAAAGTTTAGCGATGCGATTATTATCTTCGAGTAGACCCACGTGAGCCATACATATCCTTGTTGCGATGTGTAAACGTATTTCTCTAAATTGTAATGTGCGAATATGTAACTGTCAAGCGCCTGGCTTTCTTTCCTATTGTGCCTATCTCTTTTCATTGCGCTACCTCTCGACGCCGCTTGTGCGATGCTGTACAATCTGAACGACATTACATTTGTGCTAGAAGTTGCCTGGTAATAAACAATGGACGATAACGAAACCCTAAGAAGATTTCCTATCAGCGTGGTGCGCTTTGGTATGGGCAAGGAGATACAACTTTACCCTACAGAATTGGTTGTAACAGGCCAGGAAGAGGATCAAGAATTGCGTGTTCAGCTAGACTGGATTAAACGCCTTATTCTTGTTCCTGGTGATCCTAATCCTGGTAAGCTGGTGTTAATGGCAGACCTTGACGATGGGACAACAATTATTCTGGTGGAGGGCATGAGCAATGCACGCGATTTTCGTGCCATGTTGCCACATCTGCTAGAGTTAAAACCGGCTATCGAGCTTGACCCTCCTGATATGATTGAACAGTTACGACAAGCATTGAATACGCGCCGTGCCTGGATGCTGACCTGTTATGGTTCATTTCTGGTAGTTTGCATTTTGCTCTATCTTCTCTATCTAGCGATTGCCTTTTTGGGGGCGCATCACTTGTAAGGATTGATCTATGGAGTTAGCAGAAGG
>JAJZEJ010000693.1 GCA_021828635.1 Chloroflexota bacterium | reverse complement strand
AAAATCTGCGTGCCGGTGGTCATGGCAGGCAGCAGATGGAAGTTGCCGAGGACAAGGATGCTCCAGAAGACTTCGCACTCTGGAAATACGGCGGCCCGGAGCGTCAGATGAACTGGTCCAGCCCCTAGGGTACCGGTTTCCCTGGCTGGCATATCGAATGCTCAGCAATGGCAATGAAATACCTGGGCGAGCAGTTTGACATTCATACGGGTGGCATTGATCTCACTTTCCCACATCACGAGGATGAGATCGCACAGAGCGCAGGCGTCACCGGCGAGCAACCTGTGCGCTATTGGGTACATGGCGAATTCCTGGTGATCGGCAATCGCAAGATGAAGGTTGGTCACGAAGCAGCCGAGGATGAAGGGGAAGAGGACCAGAGCATCAAAATGTCGCGCTCTAAAGGAAATGTCATCCTGGTAAGTACGCTCAAAGAACTGAATATCGATCCAATGGCCTACCGCTACCTGCTCCTGACGGCGCATTATCGCTCCAAGCTCAACTTCACCGACGAGTCTATCACCGCCGCACAGAACGGCCTGAAAAATCTGCGTGACGACCTCGCGGCACTACCCGCCGTTGATCTAACCACAACGCACGAGTGGTCGGTAGAGGCACAGCGTATGCACGAGGAATTTCAGCGTGCCATCAACGATGATTTAGAGCTACCTACCGCACTCAGCATCACCCGCGAAGCGGCACGCACCAGCAAACTTACCCCTGAAGAGCGGCGGCGACTCGTGCTTGACTTTGATCGTGTTCTTGGGCTACGATTGGAAACAGTCGAGGCTAAAGCGCCGCGCATCATTAGCGACGCGGCACGCGAATTGATACAGCAACGCGACGCGGCACGGGCAGCACGCGACTGGAAACGCTCAGACTTGCTACGCGAACAGCTTAAAGCACTGGGTTTCGAGGTGCGCGATACTGCTAAAGGCACAGAACTTGTATAGAAGCAATACACACGCTTACCGGGCGTGATAAATCACGCCCCTACCAATTCAATTATGTATGGAGGACACGTCATGGCATCCTGGTGGCAAAAAACGATGCTGGTTGCGGCTGGCATTGCTGGTATAACTGGTGGAGCTTACTATGCACTTACCCACCATCCTCTTCCACGACGGCAGGGAAAGTTGCATGTACGAGGGCTACATCAAACGGTCGAGATCATCACAGATCGCTATGGCGTGCCACATATCTATGCGCAAGATGAAGACGATCTCTATTTCGCGCAAGGCTACATCCATGCACAGGAACGGCTCTGGCAGATGGAACTCAACCGACGCATCGGCTCCGGTCGCCTATCCGAGATTGTCGGCTCTATCGCCATAGAGGTTGACCGCTTTAGTCGTCGCCTGGGCATGCATCGCTCCGCCGCCACCGAAGTCGAGCGCCTTTCAGCACATAATCGGCACATGCTTGAAGCATATAGCCGTGGCATTAATACCTTTATTGAACGTAACCGTTTTCGCTTGCCTCTCGAATTTACTTTGCTACGCTTTCAGCCCGCTCCCTGGACACCGGCTGACTCTATTCAATGGGCGAAGATGATGGGTTGGAACCTGGGTGGTAACTGGGAGACGGAGATAGTACGCGCCCATCTGATCGCCAAAATCGGTATCGAACGGGCCATGCGACTAGAAACAGGCTACGATTCACAGCATCCACTGATTATTCCTCCAGGTGTCGCATATCAAGGTATCAATACCGGTATGCTTGAGCAATACGACCAGATTAAGCTATTGAGCGGTTTTGGCATCATGGGAGGCAGCAACAACTGGGTAGTTGATGGCACAAAAAGCGTTACCGGTGCGCCCATTCTCTGCAACGACCCACATTTAGGACAGGCCGCACCCTCTATCTGGTTTGAGTGCCATCTGGTAGCAGGCAATCTCGATGTGATTGGCGTCAGCTTCCCCGGCACGCCTGGCGTCGTGATCGGCCATAACCAACATATCGCGTGGGGCGTTACCAATGCTGTTTCAGATGTACAAGACCTCTATATCGAAAAATTCAATCCGCATAATCCACGACAGTATGAGTATCAGGGCCAGTGGGAAGAAGCTGAGATTATCCGTGAGAAGATAATCGTCAAAGGGACTAAAGAAGCGGTGATTGAGGAGGTACGTGTCACACGGCATGGCCCCATCCTGACCTCTATGCCAGCGTCCAGCCAGGAGATACACGCTACACAAAATGGCACCGGTAAAATGCCTACCGAGCTACCACTGGCCTTGCGCTGGACGGGTTTGGAGCAATGCAATATCATCTCTTCCATCTTAAAATTGAACAGTGCGACAAATTGGCAAGAATTTCTTGAGGCTATGCGCGATTGGGATGTACCAGCGCAAAATGTGGTCTACGCCGATAAAGAGGGCAATATTGGCTATGTAATGGCGGGCGCTATTCCCATACGCGCAAAAGGCCAGTCACTCGTACCAGTCCCTGGCTGGAACGGTGAATATGAATGGACAGGATTGATTCCCTTTGAAGAATTACCACAAACTTTCAATCCCACTCAACATTTTATTGCTACCGCGAATAACCGCGTCGTCGATGACAGCTATCCCTACTATATCACGAACGAGTGGCTCAATGGCTATCGCGCCCAGCGTATTCGTGACCTGCTCAATAGCAAAGAGAAGCTCTCGCTAGCCGATATGGCAACTATTCAGGCCGATCAATATGCCCTACCAGCGTTGGAGATCGTGCCACATATTTTGAGCATTGTAGCCAGCACACAACAGGAGCGCGATGCCCAGCACCTTCTACACACCTGGGATTATGTGCTAGCTCCTGATAGCACCGCTGCTACCATCTATACGACCTTCCTGCGCAAACTTGAATACATTGTGTTCAGCACATTAATTGGCGATGACGAAACATTGCTCAATCGCTATTTCGGCATCGGGGTCACGATCATCGCTCCACAAAATGGCTATGCCAGCCGTACTCGACCACTGCTCATTCGCCTGCTCAAGCAACGCGATAATCGCTGGTTTGCCAATAGTGCTATTCCTAACGGCCCAATGACGTGGGATGATGCGCTAGCCGCCGCATTAAGGGCGACATTGGATGAGCTACAGATAAGACTCGGCGCGGATATGACACGCTGGCGTTATGGCTCCATCCATACCATGACCTATAATCACGCGCTTGGTACCATCAAACCACTCAATCGGCTCTTCAATCGCGGACCATTTCCGGTTGGTGGCGATATTGATACGGTCAATATGGGTGCTTCAATGCCCAATAATCCCGAAGTCGTCGTTACGGTGCCATCGTTCCGCCAGATTGTAGACCTTGCCGACCTGACACGTTCGTTATCAGTGCATGCCCCAGGTCAATCGGGCCATCCAGCCGATAAACATTACGACGATTTTATTCCGCTCTGGCGTGCGGTAAAACACCATCCAATGCTCTTCGACCATGCTGCAATTGAAGCACAGGCAGAGGCTAGATTAAGCATGCATCCAGTCGTGTAAAACTGGCATAACACATTTTCAATGCAAAAATTTTACATATCCCTGAGAGTTTCTTGATCTTTAGAGAGTATACTTCAAATACGCAAGCGGTAAGGTGTGTCACAGGCTTTACTACTTCGCTCAGGTGGAATGTGTGTACGGACAGGCCTAATTCGTACACACTCCACACCTTCTCCTGACACATCTTCATAGGATTAATGGTCTCTTAACGTATCTGTGCTATATATATCTGGTAAACGTTGATCACCTTTTAGCTATAACAATAACTGGTTGGAGAGACTATGATACCTTCTAAAAGTTTACATACAGCATCAATTCCTTCGTGGGTACTGTTACCAATGCGCCTCTTTTTGGGAGTCACATTTGTTTATGCTGGTATACAAAAACTCACCGACCCTCAGTTCTTTAATCCCAACGCCCCTGGTTATGTTGGACGACAAATCACAGGTTTCGCGTTAAGTTCACCTCTCCATAATTTTCTGCTTCTGGTCGAACCGCATGCCATCATGTTTGGTTACTTGACTGCTTATGGCGAGATTGCTATCGGCTTGGGAGTATTATTCGGCTTTTTATTCCGCCCTGCGGCCTTCTTCGGCATGCTGCTGAG
>JAJZEJ010000407.1 GCA_021828635.1 Chloroflexota bacterium | reverse complement strand
AGCATGCTATCTCCATCATGCAAACAGAGCATACCTCTGATATCAAACAACTTTATGATCGTGTAAACGCCTTGCAGCAACAGGTGACTGAACAAAGAAAGCGCCTGGCTGAACATGGGCAAGATATTCAACAGCGATTTGACGGACTGGTCACACTGCTCATGCAGCAATTCAAAAACATTGATACGCATTTTGTGAGGGTTGACCAGCAATTTGAAAAGATTGACCAACACTTTGCGAAACTTGACCAGCATGCTGCAAAAACTGACCAGCGCATGAGTGCCATAGAAAAAGGGCTTGATGAGACGACACTGTATGCAACTAGGACATACGGCATTGTTGAGTTTCAACAAGCGGATATTCGCGTTCTCAAAGAGGATGTAGGCAATATTAAAGAGCGCCTTAGTCGGCTGGAAACCAAGTCCGATGAGCATACTGCAATATTGAATCAACATACGGCGGTACTTGACCAACATACGGCAGTCCTCAATCAGCACACAGCAGTCCTGGACCAACATACGGCGATATTGAACCAGCACACAGCACGTCTTGACCGACTGGAAACCAAGACTGATGAGCATACCGTGATACTGAATCAGCATACAGGGTTACTAACTGAGATTCTTTCACGCCTCCCTGAGAAACCCTAGCAACCCTAGATCACACACAAGCCTCCTGCTTCTGAGATAAAGCAAGCCCTAGCCATGTTACCCAACTGGCTAGGGCTTGCTTTGTTTGAGTCTGTAGTTATCCTTGAAAGGGGCAGCTACTTCTATGGCTATAAATGGTCTTTTGGCGATGGAACGAGAGTATCTTCCTCTTGTTCTAATGTGTCAATAAATGATCTGATGGGTTTCGTTGCTTTCCTTATATCTGTTAGTAGATATGCATCTCTTTTCCCTTCTATTTTTTCAAACCCTAAATGTTTGACTAACTTTTCACCTTCAGGTGTTGCGGCTATGGCGTACCATTTTTTTATATCGTATTGTCTGTCCAATGAGAGCGCCCATCTTATAGCATTTCTAATTACGAAATGACCTCTTTCTCTATCCTTCTGATTGTTTCCTGTGTGGTGTATTGATATACTTGGTATATAAGCTGTTAGATCTTTATCTGACCATTTTCTTATTGCCCATTGTTGTATATTTTGCTCTCTGATCTTCTCATCTATCAAGGATTTAATTACATCTTCTGCTAGAGGTACAATTGTTATTCCCCCTATTCTTTTGCCTCCTTCTCTTGCTGACATGAATATATCGTAATTTGCTTCACGCCACTCTAATAGTCTGTCATATGTTACAATATCTTCTATTTCGTATAATTTGAAGTGGTTTTGATAGCTTGCCCATAGTTCACTGTTAGTTGCTGGACCAAAGGTTAGTTTTGCCTCATCTTTGGGCTTTAACAGTTTTACATGTGCATCTATTGCCTCTTTGGGGTATTTTCTTCCTCTTTTTTTCCCTTCTTCTAGTTCGCTTGGTATGGTTCCATCTTCTGCTCTTCTATTTAGTGTTGCTTTGGATATATTGAGCAGTTTCATGACTTCTTCTGGTTTGTAGTATTTTCCTTCCATTGCCTTCTCCCATCATTGAGTTTTGATACTTGTCTATAGAGTTATTGATATTGTAAGTCTTTTGCCTTATTTTGTCTAGTGATTTTTGAGTCTTATGGATTTTATGAGTCCTATTGACAAAGTGATTTATAGTGCCGTATAATTGGTTTGTGAGTCTTGATCTTTGATCTTTGAGACATGATGCTAAACCTTTACAAACGAGACAAGCGGGTATGTTCCGCCCTCTAGAGCGCACGCAGAGCCAGCCCGTAGCTACTTCTTCCAAGCGGTAACTACGGGTGCTAAGGCAGCTTTAACAAAACAGAGTACGAGGCTAAGCAGCGTGGCGCGTTGGTGTACGGGTTTGCTCGTGCAACACGCATTTATCCGGTGCAAACGAATCGACTGCGTACCCAGTTGAGCCGGAGGGATAAATACATTCCCTGGGTGAAGTAGCAAGGAACGTCGGGCGGGATAGGTCAAAAGAAAGGGGATGGTTGTTTGTCCCAGGTGGTGGCGGCGACGTGGCAAGGGTTATGCTTCTTCAACCCCGTTTGGTTGACGGTTGATGATTGTGCCAACTGCGGTAAAGTCATCAGACGCCAGTCTTGAAACGGTCAAGGCTAGGATGTTCCCCAACACAGGAAGGGGTAAGAATGAAAACCTATTGTTATCTGTGTGACAGAAACACAGAATGCCAGATGTTTGAAATTATGAACTTTCGTATCGCTTACCTTCCCAAAGGGCTGACGCTTGTCCCGATGTGTGAGATATGCGCCCGTATTCATGGGAAGAAATGGAGTAAACAACCTGCTACAGTTGAAAATCAGAGAGAAAAGAACCGTTAGGAGGGTTTCATGTGCCATTTGCGACCTGACCTGTGTCCGCATAATCCGGCTGCAAACACCTACTATGAAGCAAGAGGTATTACAGACCCGTGTGTGTTTTGCCATGATGAGCAGGCACACGAGGACGGCTTTTGTGGTGATGCGTGTCGAGAAAAAGCGGCACTGTGTGACGATAGTGCGCTAGAAGACAATGAAAATCAGTAAGAGCGGTTCGGTTGATGCTGCGTATCGGTGCAAGCGGGTACGTAGCCGTGAGCCTGAACAGTTCAGGTTCTTTTTAGATGTTTCCCAACACAGAAAGGAGTCAAGCCTATGGCAATCAACGACATCACTTCAACCGAATATCAGCAGTTTTTAGCGGAACGTGACCGCATTGCCAAAGCGATGAAGGACGCTGAGTCTGAGTTTATGTTTCAGACTTACAAGAAGCTGCTGGCTGTTCTCAACAGACGCTATGAAGCGGCGATCAAACTCAACATCGTCATGGAAAATCGCGCGATCCGTGAAGTGGCACAGGAAAAGCGCAAGCAGTTTGACACCGCGAAAGCGAGCTAATCGCGCCCCTGACAGGCATGAGTTGTAGCAAATTTTCGTGAGCAGGGTCTAAGCATCCTGTAAGCGTTAAGCCGCTTCTCATGCTTGTTTTTGTGGGTCACAAGTGGGTCATTTGTGGGTCGATTTAATTTTGTCTCTCACTTTTTTTGTCAAGGAGGTGCCATTTGCCCGGAGTACGCACACGCATTCGTGATGGTATTGGGCGGTTGTTGGGATCAGAAAGTGACCAACACGATCAGCGATGGATGGCGCGTAACGGAAAGCCGTCGCCTGCGTCATCGTCAAAAACGGTTCCTGCTTCTTCGTCATCGAAGTCAGAGATTACCATTCAACGCAACCCTGAGACGCCCTTGACGACCACGAGTATGACCCGTGAGGAACTCAAGGCGCGGCGCATGGCCCGTGTGGAAAGCGCCACCAACATCATTGAGAGTTTTCACGTCAAGGTGATGCTCAAGTTTCTTGATGGGTTGTGCCTCCTGGGACCGTTCTGGATACTCGTTTTTACCACTTCGGAAGTGGGGCAACTCTTTACGGGCAAGCCGTTTAACCTTGCTGACCAGACCAGCGTCAATGTCTATGCAGCGGCCCTCTTTGGAGAATGTATTCTTGCTGGTTTAACCTTCATGTGGCAATACACCGATGCCTATAAACGCACGCTTGATCTGCACTCAGCCGAACGCAAAGAGATGGACAGTTGGGTATCAGGTATGGGGCTGACGTGGGCGGTGTTTGCACTGGTATCAGCCGTGGGGCAATTTGTCTATCTGCGTCATCTCTGGCATCCCCATGATGGGGATTTTTGGAGCTATGCGCTTATCGTTGGGCGGGTCACACTCTATACGGCTGGTGAATGGGCGTGTGCCAAGTACCTGGGCTGGCGCATGACCACGCTCAAGAAGATTGCGCAAGAAGAGCGGGTACGAGGTGAACTCTACAAAGAGATAGCTCAACAAGAAGCGGCACGCATTGAGATGGAGTCAGAAGCTGATGCCCATGTGCGACAGATTGAGCGCATAGTGCAAGAGCAGGAACGCAATGCCAAGATTGCCGGTGACGTGCAAGAGATCATGAGTCAGTCAGCCGTCAAGTTCTTAGGTCAGTTTACCAACACCGTTGATACGGTGATGAACCGTGTGCTTG
>JAJZEJ010000545.1 GCA_021828635.1 Chloroflexota bacterium | reverse complement strand
GTCAAACGTTGGGGCAAGTTGCCGTTGATTACTATGGTACAGTATATCAGTGCGCCATTAATGATCTTGATCGGCTTTGCACCCTCGCTCTGGCTGGCGATTGGTGGCGAGTACACGCGCTCCCTCTTGCGCACGCTGATCGACCCGATTTATGCGGCCTTCGCAATGGAGAAAGTGTCGGACCGCTATCGCGCTACATTGAGCGGTTTCTATTCGGTGACATGGAGTATTGGCTATAGCATTGGTCCAACGATTGCCGGTTGGTTGCAGACAAATGTAAGCCTCTCGACCTCGTTTCTCTTTGGGGCGAGTTGCCTGCTCATCGCGCCCAGCCTGCTACTCTTTTTCTTTGGGCGCAGGCGAAGCGTTTGACGGCATCCTGGTATAGGATGATAGCGTATAATAGCCTGTGGTTTTCTAAGACAGTGAGGATAGTGAGGGACGATGGGGATTTAGTCCCAAATGTGAGCCAATCTACTGTTTTTCTCCGGTTTAGATTGTATACTGCAAGAAACAGTATGGATTATTGTCGCCTTGAGGAGATGTGAATGCGTTCAAGTGTGATCGATGCCAGACGAGTTGATAGGAATGATGATGCTCGTATTCGCTCAACGCCGCCACCCTACAGACCGTCTATGTCACACCCACCCTCAAGGCCGAGGAAGGCAGCCGAGAAAAAAGTTTTAGCACCAGCAGAGGGCTGGCTGGCTTTCCTGCTCCTCGCGGTCGCTGTATATAGCGTCGTATTGGCTATTGTCGATGCTCACTGGGTACCCCATAGCACTATTCTTCTCTGGTGTCCTATACCAGGTTTGTTGCTCGGTCTGCTAGTCGCTAAGCTACCACGTCTATCACAGGCTATTTTGCATCTTGCGGCTTGCCTGATTGGACACTGGTTTTGTGTCTGGCTGACAGCCGTGATTGCTTTTCACGTGAGCTGGCTTTTCCTGCTAAGTAGTATCAAAACGGTCATTCTTGGCGGCATGAATACGACACTTGTGCCGAGTACCAACGTGATTTTTTTCTTCTACCTGGCCTTTCTGTGCTTTTTTCTGAGCTATTTCGGCTGTTGGCTGATCTACCGGGCGCATCTACCCTGGCTGGTTGCGCTGGTCTACTGCTCGATTATGCTGGTCAATCTTTATAGCTACACGCAGAAAGATCTGTCATACCTGCTGGTCATTCTGCTAGCGGCGTTGTTGCTGTTAATCGCTCGTGTGCAACTGGCGGCACAGGTGGTGCAATGGAAACACGAGGGGTTGTATACCAATCATGCGTGGATGCAAAGCATGGCGACACGCTGTATGCGCATTGCTTCGGCCTTGATGGTGGTAACATTGCTGGTGGCGTGGTTGCTGCCTTTGCATAATCAGCCCACGCCGCAGGGGGCATTCTGGAATAATCTGGATAACGTTTGGAATAATGTATCGAATGGTAATCTTTCACTCCAAAATCCAGCTAGTCTGCTTCAGCCTTATCAGCAGGCGGCCAGTCTTTTTGGCAATCAGATGACTATTAGCAGCAGTGTCCATTTGCCGACTGGCGAGGTGTTGGAGTACAGCAGCAGCAATGGGCCACAATATCTAGAAGCTGTGACGCTGGATCAGTTCGATGGTCATAGTTGGTCAACGCTGGTTAATGCTGCTAATATCCAACCATATGGCGCGAATGAGCCGCTGCCGCCAGATGTTGCCAGTTCGCAAAATACAGTCATTACAACGAACATTATTATTCAGCAACCACCTACGAGTACCCAGAACTATATTTTTGCGCCCCCTCAGCCGACCTCTTTTGATGTGGCAACCAACGTCTATAGCAACGGAACCGCCGCTGCGTGGGCGCAACAAAGTCCGTTGACTGCCGGTGAGCGATATAACGTGACCTCGCAGCAAATGACTTTTGATACAGAGGGATTAACCAATATCCCGTTACCTGCCAATGATCCCGCCACATGGAATAGCGATGCCAATTCTTCTATGTTGAAGGTCTACTATGAAGCCGTGCCAACCAATATCTCAACAAATGTATTGCAGGTAGCGCAGCAATGGACACGCGGTGCGACGACGACATACGGCGTATTGAAGCTGCTTGAACAGCATCTGAGCGATACACATGTGTTCACCTATTCGGTCGATAATCCACCTATCCCAGCCAATACCGATGTAGTAGATTGGCTCTTGAAGACACATAGTGGTTATTGTACGTATTATGCTAGCGCGATGATCGTGATGGCACGCCTGCTGGGTATCCCGACCCGTATGGTGAATGGCTTTGCTCACGGTCATTACGATGCGCAAAGCAAGATGTGGATAGTTGATGGTACCGATGCGCATAGTTGGGTACAAGCATATTTTCCAGGTTATGGCTGGATCGATTTTGACCCCACACCTGGTTTCTCGCTTCCCAGCCTTACTACGCCCCAACCCACGCCCTCACCGACCTCGACACCTCATCCTGTGCAACCCACACCGACAAGTGTGCCAAAAGCTAAACCGACACCGCAGCCCACACAGGCTACTATGGGCAACCATCGCGCCGGTAGCAAGCAACAGGTAAACGCAACTCTCTTGAATATGTCGTTGCTGGAGGGATTCTCCATCTTTGTGTTGTTAGCCTCGCTATTATTCTTTTTATGCGCACTGGTGCTTTACTGGTGGCGCAATCTGTATAAGACAAGTTCACATGTCTCCGGCCTCTTTTGGCGCTTGTGTTGGCTAGCGAGTTGTGTAGGACTGGCCCCGCACAGATCGCAGACCCCCTATGAATATAGCCAGATGCTTGGTCAGCAGTTTCCTGAACGCGCAGGGTCATTGCGCTATCTCACCGATCTGTTTGTGCGTGACCGTTGGGGCGCACCACAACATATGCCGCGTAAACAAGAGGAAGTACGAGCCTCGGAGCAATGGGGTCATTTACGCGGCATCTTTGTAGAGATGGTACTGCACAAGGTAATGCTACATAAGGTGAAAGAGTAGCAGGGGCGTACCCTTGCGGTCGCCTTGCTAGTTACACTCATGCCTGCAAATGTATCAACATATGTTAGCCCATTTTTTGCGCTCATTATAATGTAATGGAAGAAAAATATCTGCTCTGCTGATAAAGGGAGGAAGTGGGAGTGGTGGGTATGAATGAAGCGTGGCAAAATGAGCGGGATGGTCGTGATGTGTTGCTGGCTGCCTTTAATTGTGGATGGGGACGTAAAGTGCGCCTCTATCGTGAGTATCTCGATATAGATAACAGCATCTACGCACTGGCTGATCTAGTGCATATGCGACCTGTCTATCAGCGTATCATAGGAGTGACCTCGGCCCGTTTGATATTGCGTTTTGGTACCCGTGATGTTGTGTTACGTGGCATTGCGGATGTTGATATGCTTCGTAAGGCGGTTGTGTATCTCAGTACATGGTGTCGTGTGGATGTGACCTCTCGGCCACCAAAAAGCGTTTTTGGGCAGCTGAAACCGCGATTAGAGTGTGAATCTCTGACGGATGTGCCTGTGCCTTTGCAACTTCAACCAGGCGAGCGAGCGCATTATGCCTGTGAGGCTACCTTATGCAAGGAACAATCTATTGGTAGCGCAAGAGATCATGGTACGCTGATTTTGACAAATCGGCGTGCCATTTATCTGGGTAGAATGGGTCAGCGCGTGATCGATTACGCCCATATCACGCATACATCTTGTTTACGTAGTGAGTTGATTCTGGCGCGTGACGACTGTTCTCAGAGGGATAGCTTTGAAGTTGAATATCCACTGGAAGCCGCTCTCCACCTGGAGACTATTTTGCGTTCATGGCATGTGTTAGAGACTACTTCAGCCAAAAGGATGCCGATGCCGGATGAGCAAGAGACGATGTATCATACTCCATTTACATCTCCCACTACTACTCCCACACACCCACATTGGACATATGCATCGATACCTATACCGGTACCACAGCGCCGTATAGCGTTAACGATTGATGAGATCGATACCATGCCACTTTCGGTCAATGTGAGTCTGTGGCAAACGGAAGAACAGGTGTAAATGTATATTTAAAGGGCAGTCACCCTGGTCAACCATCAATGAGATATTGGGGAAAAGGGATAGGAGAAGACGATGATTGA
>JAJZEJ010000558.1 GCA_021828635.1 Chloroflexota bacterium | reverse complement strand
GCGCTCACGCCTGCATCTCAATGCCATTGGCTACATTTCGTCGGCTATTGCCGGTGCCTATGCCTTACCACACGTGCTTGATCGTATTCTTACAGCCGTTCATGAAATGGTCGGCTCAACGCGCTGTGCCGTGCTACTGCTCGACCATCCAGCCGCACCTACTGAAGAGCGTCCTTTTGACATCGAAGAGGCCATACATATGTCTGCCGAAGGAATTCAGCATGTCACGATAGCCGCGCAAAAAGGTCTGCACAGGCAGTCTTACCATTGGCATCCACAGGTAAGCGAGCGCATGTTACTTGGACAGGTAGCCCGTGAAGGCCGTCCGTTCATCATCACTGATACGAATCTCTATCCAACGCTGGATTTACCCTTTGTAGACGATCATGGCATACCACGCCGTCCAGGCTCTATCCTGAGCGTGCCTATTTTCGAGCCTTACCCACAACAAGGGAATGGAATAGACTCTACACAGGCATTTAACAAACGCACCGCTATAGTAGCTCATGCTGACACTATCCTGGGGACTATCGAAGTCTATCATGTGCGTTCACGTGGTTTTCCAGCAGAAGAGGTCCAGCTCCTTGAACAGTTTGCACAACAGGCTGGTCTGGCAATTCAAAATGTACAGCTCTTCCGCCGCATCGAGCAATGGGCAAGGCTTGCCAGTCGCAACGCACACCAGCGCAAAAACATCATGCAGGCTATTCCTGATGGCATAGTGATCTTTGATCCACGCTGGCGCATCGCCGATGCCAACCCTGTAGCGCGACAACTTTTCAACTGGTCAGAAGAGGCACTTCTACGTCCTCTTAGCGAGATGATGGCTCAGAGTCCAACCATGTTCCCACAAGAGGTTATAGAAGCTCCTAATGCTATTGAGAGATTAGAAGCACGAGCTGATCAGCGCCACATTGATGAGTTCAAGATGATCGCCGCTAATGGACAACCCTATACCATGCGCTGCTCTTATACGCCTGTACGCGACGAATTAGGCGATACCTTCGCATTCATCGTCATCTACCACGATGTCACTGAAGAAGTAGCCGCCCGTGAACGTATTGAGGCCGAGGTTGTGGCACGCACCGCCGAACTAGCACAGCGCAATCAGGCTTTGCAGCTTGCAAAACTAGCTCAGGAGATGCAACAGGCGCAATTGGAAACACTGTTGGAACGTCTACCCTCCGGCGTTATGCAGGTCTCGGCCCCATATAATATCATCACGCTGATTAATCGTCATGCTGTACAAATATTACAACTGATGGGCGTACATCTGGAACCAACTGATGATCTCGAGGCCGCTGCCAAACAGGCTATCGGATTGAACAGCAAGGAACTTCTCAGTGAGGTCATAACGTACAGCGCGGCAGGTGTGGCTCTGTCTTATGAAGAGCAACCATTGCACTACGCATTAACAAAAGGTGAAGCATCCGAGGCCGAGCTGCGCATACCAGGAAAAGAGGGACAAACCTTGCATATGCTGGTGAATGCAGCTCCACTCCGTGGTATGGATGGCACCATCACCAGCGCGGTCCTCGTGCTACACGATATTACAACTATCAAAAACCTGGAGCGCGTGCGTGAAGATTTTTTCACAACGATGGCCCATGAACTCAAGACACCTCTAGCAAATATCCGCGCTCATCTCAGTGCCTTACTGACAAAAGACCTGGAATGGTCGCCGGAAGAGCAACACGATTTTCTGCAAACGGCGGATGAACAGGTCGAACGCTTGGTACGCATGATTAACCAGTTTTTAGATGCCTCGCGCGTGGAAGCAGGAGCCTTGCGCTTGGCGCGTGAACCCATTTTGCTAGCGGAAATGTTTGAGGATCTGCAAGAACGACTGGAAGCCTTGATTACATCCTCGCATCGCCGTCTCCAGATAACAATGCCAGCCCATCTGCCCGCTGTTCAGGGGGACTACGAACTCTTGATGAGCGTACTAACCAATCTGCTTAGCAATGCCTTCCGCTATGCACCAGAGGGTGACACAGTGTACCTGGAAGCCGAGCCGGTCATCACAGCAGGAGAGCAGCAACCATCGGCAGTTACCTTGCGCGTTACCGATAATGGTTCCGGCATGACCCAGGAACAACAAGCTGAACTTTTCACCCGCTTCAGCACCTTCGCCGCTATGCGCAGACCAAATGCCGAACGTCCTGGACAAACAGAGCAACCAATACTTGAGCGGCGTAGAGGCTCTGGGCGTTGGAGTCCTGCAACTGGCCTGGGACTCTATATCAGTCGTGGCATCATTGAAGCACATGGCAGTACACTGCAACTCATTAGCAATCCAGGGCAAGGTGCTAGCTTCTCATTCACGTTGCCTGTCTATCGGGAACAGACAGAACAGAACGATTCCACTGATCAAACAGCAATAGTATGATGGAGCGTAACGACGGTATCCAGGAGGAGAGAGAACAATGTCTACCAGCGATAAAAAGGTACGTATCTTGTGTGTTGAAGATGATCCACAAATGCGTAATTTTCTCCTGGCTCAGTTCAAGGCACGCGGTTTTCAGGCCCAGGCAGTGCGTGATGGGGCGCAAGCTATCGATATAGCCGCCCTCTTTCAACCACAGCTCGTCCTGCTAGACCTGACGCTGCCTTCGCTCGATGGCTTAACCTTTCTACGGCGATTGCGTGAATGGAGCAACGCTCCAGTCATTATACTCTCGGCGCACGACGAAGAGCCAATCAAAATCAAAGCTCTGGACCTGGGCGCGGACGATTATCTGACCAAGCCCTTCAGTTTGAACGAATTGCTGGCCCGTGTGCGTGTAGCATTACGGCGCTCTGAGGAGACGCTGCGTCTGCGCAATAGTATTGCCAGTAGCGATAGTCAGCGCCCACTCTATCGCTGTGGCGGCGACAATGGGCTGGTCGTTGATTTCGCGCATAGAGCGGTGCGCAGTGAGGGGCGTGAAGTTCATTTGACGCCAACAGAATATGATCTGCTTTCTGAACTCACGCGCAATGCCGGTAAAGTACTTACGCACCGTGAATTGCTTCAGCGCGTGTGGGGGCCGGATTATAGCGGTGAAAATACCTACCTGCGCACCTTCGTCCGTCATTTACGACGCAAGCTAGAGCCAAATCCCGCTCAGCCACGTTTCCTGCTCAATGAACCAGGTGTAGGCTACCTGGTACCACCAGCAGACACCAATGATGTATGATTTTTCACACAAATTTCACATTGATGAAAAAATCTTCACGCCATTCTCACTATTGATCGGGTATGATTGTGGTAGAGATAGCGAAGATAACGAAAAATGGCAAGGATAGTCAACGCTACTCTACGCTATACCGGCTATACGCCGCACGTCAAATTTCAAGACACGGAGGCACACCGCCAGTCATGCAAGATAACGATGCAGCGAATACTATACCGGGCAATGGCGACATGAGCGTGCAGAGTAGGAACCAGCACTATTACTTACAACGGTCTGCCCAGATAGCTGGCACAGAGGCAGAGAGATCACACCTGCGGCAACGCATTCTACTTGTCGAAGATGATATTTCGCTTGCCGCGCTGGAGGCAGACATACTCACCGCTCATGGCTATACCGTCGTCATCGTAGATAGCGGAGAATTGGCACTTGCCAAAATCCGCGCCTTCGTCCCAGATTTAGTCATACTTGACCTTGAACTTACCGGTACACTGAATGGCCTGGATGTGTTACGTGCAATGCGTACCCATACAGCAGTGCCAGTTCTCTTTACCACCAGTGCAACTCCAGAGGCACGCAAGATTACCCGGAGAAGCGGTGAGTCAAGACTGACACTCGATCATCTGGCAAAACCTTATTCAATGCCTATCTTGCTCAAGCGTGTGCAACGATTGTTGATGATAGCATCCCATTAGTTCTTAACAGCCCAAAAGGAGGTTCATATGGACCGCAAGGAAGATCGTGAAGTTCTACGAAAAGGTGGATTTGACGAGCGCGAGATGAATCAATTGAGCAGGCTTCGTAAGGACCACAACGAAAGAGAGAGGCGTGAGGCTATTGCCGACCATCGCCGCCTCGAATTTATTCGCTGGCTCGTGGCAAACGGCAAGTTAAGCGATCAGATCGCTTCCTAGCGGGACAAATAGCGGCGCT
>JAJZEJ010000319.1 GCA_021828635.1 Chloroflexota bacterium | reverse complement strand
ATTCGGCTTCGATACCGAAATCTACAGTCGTAGTATGCCACGTCCGCCACGTAAAGCCAGTGATCCTTTCTCGATTGGTTTTATCGGACGGCTAAAAGAGGAGAAAGGGCTACCTTTAATGATTGAAGCACTGTCAGCATTGCCCGATTATTGCCGCGTCGTTTTTGTTGGCAACGGCCCTATGAAGAGCGTGCTGGAGGAGCTAGCGGTCAGATTCGGTGTGCAGCAGCGCGTGATCTTCAAACCAGGTGTGCCGAGCTATCAGGTGCCACAGGAGATGGAGCAGCTTGACGCCTTTGTCTTGCCGTCACTGACGCGCCCAAACTGGATGGAGCAGTTTGGACGTGTCCTGCCCGAAGCCATGTCCTGCGAAACGCCTGTCATTGGTTCTAGTAGTGGCGAGATTCCCTACGTGATTGACGATGCCGGACTGGTCTTCAAAGAGGGTGATGTACAAGACCTGGTGCGTTGCGTCAAACAACTGCTAGATGATCCCGGATTGTACAACACACTGGCGAAACGTGGTCGCCAGCGTGTACTAGAGAACTACACACAAGGCAAAATTGCCCGCCAAACCTTCGAGGTGTATAGGGAAATGATAGGTGTGAAGGTAAAATGAGGAAAAAGCATTTGTTGTAGGTCGCACGCGACCTACAACAAATGCTTTTTCCTCATTAAAATTACGCATTTGCGGTTGCCATCATTGCTTCCATCTTGCGGGCATCGTGGCCGCGCAGATGCTCGCGGATGGCGATAGCGGCGGCGGCTCCCTCACCAGCGGCGCTTACCAATTGCTTGGTGCTACCTAAACGCACATCACCGGCAGCGAAAATGCCCTCGGTGCTGGTCTGGAAGTCGATGCCGGTCATAATGAAGCCATTGGCGTTGATCTTCGCTACATCTTTGAAAGGTGCGCTGTTGGGCGAGAGGCCGATAAAGATGAAGGCTCCAGTCATCGGTAGCTCCTGCACCTCACCTGTCTTGTTATTTTTGGTCACAATCGTGGTCAAGTGATTGTTCTCGCCTTTGAACTCGATCACCTCGGTATTGAAACGCACCTCCATCTCAGGTGAGTTCAGCGCCTTATCGGAGGCTACTTTGTTGGCGGAGAGTTGCGAGCCGCGTGCCAGAATCGTCACTTTGGGGCAGAAGCGTGTCAGGAAGGCTGCCTCCTCAACGGCGCTATTGCCACTACCGACGACGACGACCTCTTTGCCTTTATAAAAGGGGCCGTCACACGTGGCGCAGAAATGCACACCCGCGCCGATATAGTCATCCTCGCCGGTGACACCCAGACGCTTGTAAGTTGAACCGGTGGCGATCAACACTGCGTTGCAGCGATAGCGGTTGCCGGAGTCGGTTTCGACAAAGTGTGCGCCATCCTCGTCATTGCCGACGCGCACAACATTTTGGGCCGAGAGTAGTTCCACGCCGAAGCGTTTGGCCTGCTCAATGACGCGCTCAGCAAACTCGGCCCCTGTCACACCTATTGGAAAGCCGGGATAGTTATCCAGGCGTTCGGTGATGCCAGCCTGACCACCGAGACCGCTACGCTCGATGACTAGCACATCGAAGCCATCACGGGCAGCGTAAATCGCTGTCGTTAGTGCGGTTGGACCACCACCGACGGTAATGAGATCATAGAAGTCAGATTTAGCTTTGGTGTCCAGGCCCAGTTTAGCCGCCACTTCCGCGTTGGATGGCTCTATCAGAATCGAGCCATCGTCAAACACAATAGTGGGGATGGTCATGCCGCCGTTCTGTACGCGCTGCACGAACGCCTGTCCCTCTTGATCTTCTTCAATGTTGACAAATTCGTAATGGATGCGTTGCTCGCCCAAAAATTTCTTGCTGCGTTTGCAATCGCTACACCAGTTCGTGCCATAGAGTTTGATGTTCGTATGTGACATGTTACAGCCTCCCTTTTTTCTTTGTTACAATTATGCCACTATGACCATAACGGTATCATAACCAGTTGCGCCATTTGGCACGGTACCTTGTTTCTTGGCGATTTGCAGCGCACCGGTGCCATCAGTGGCACGCACCATTAGCGTATAGGTACCAGAGAGCATCGGCGTCCATGTCGCTGACCAGAACACCCAGGTATCTTGCGAGAGCGGTGGTTGGAGCATAGCTGTTTGCCAGGTTTTGCCACCATCGGTACTGTATTCAACCTTCGTGATGCCGCGATTGCCGGCAAAAGCAATGCCACCAAGATTAAGTGGGCGTCTGACTGGCACAGATTGCTGGCTATTGTGGGCGGGACGATCAAAGCGGCTGATCGTATGCAGGTAGCCATGATACCAACCCTGGTCACTATACAGGCCACCAATAAAGTGGTCGGTGAGTTCTATGCGTGTCACCCATTTGGCATTCTCTTCGCCATAACGGCCAGGGATGAGCGCACGTAGAGGAAAGCCGTGTCGATGCGGTAGTTCAACGCCATTCATGCGCCAAGCCAGCAAGGCATCTTCCATCAATACTTCGTCGAGAGGCAGGCTCAAATTGTAGCCATCGACGCTGTAGAAAGCTATATAGGTCGCACCTGAAGCTGGCCCGCCATGCTTCTCTAACAATGTGCGTAGCGTCACGCCTTGCCAGACGGCGGTACTGATCAGGTGGCTATACACGCCACTGGCGATACATTCCAATGTGATGGGACGCGAGGTTGATGGTAATTGCAGCAGTTCATCATAAGTGTAGCTACCGGGCTGATTGATGAGGCCCGTTATCTCTAAACGCCATAGGTTGAGATTGACCGTGGGATCAATAGTATTCTGTGTCACGACGTAATGTTCGCTATTGGGTGTGATAGGGGCGGTATAACTGCTGGCTGGTGTTTCATAGCCATCATAGCTGGCATAGCGGCTCAGGTACTCTTTCACTAGCCCAAAGCTGCCAGCACCCGCACCAAGTGTCAAAGTAGCAACACCAACTCGTGAGAGCAGTTGACGACGCTGTAACACCTGCTTCTCCAGCGCCGTATTCGCCGTTTTAGGCAGTAACGCGCGATAAGCCAGACAGAGAACGAGGCCATAGACACAAAATTCGATCAGCAGGCCGAGAATTGTCGTGATTCTGCCCCACTCGAACGTCAGACCATACAGATTTTGCGCTAGCTCATCCCAGAAGAGAATAACAGCGACGAGTGTCATCGCTATGCTAAAGCCGCTCGCCGTGAGCCATTCGCGCCGACCAGGGCGATAGCCACGAGTGGGCAATGAGACCCAGGCCAGTAGCGCATAGAGCCAGCCCAATACGATACCAGCCGCCAGCATACCAAGCAGTGCCAGACCAAGCGGCGTTGTCTTTGGATGAGGCTGGAAGGTTTGCAGCAGGTGAATAAACGTCCAGACGCTAATATGTTTGAGCAGAAAATCGCCAAACAGTTCGACAGGCGTGGGAATGCCCAAAACCAGACGGAATAGGCCCATTACCACGACTGCCATCAGACTGGCTACCAGGCCGGCCCCTGGCGCAAGGAGCGCATTGTGAAGAACAGTGCGCAAGGGAGTGTAAGACGTGTCTTGTTTAAGAGACGGTGTCTGCTCCGAGAGTGCTTGTGTTTCTTGCATGTCAGTACCTTTCGAGGTTAACCAGTAATCCCCTGCCGCGTTTTTGCGGTGTAATAATGCCGAATAGCAATGTCTGCCGCGATCAGCAGGCCGAGCAAGGTAGTATCGTATACGAGAACATAGTAGAGACGCCAATCCTGAGTCGGAATAAAGAAGTATCCAATAGTTGCGCCAAGCGTGAAGTACCAGACCGTTGCTATAGCCAGCGCCTGGCTCCTATTGTTGCTGATCTGCCATCCTCGTGCCGTCCACCGTCGTAACGGCATAGCCAGCATGGCGATCCAGGGCAACAAGGCTATCGTATACCAGGGAAAGATGTGTGATGAGACGCTGAAAATCGTTCCCGTCAAGATGAGAAATGCAGATTCCATGCTAATGCGCTCACGCCAACGCAGATAGAGCATAAGTAGTGAGACCGCACCGGCAACAATGACATCCATCCCATGCACTAACAAAAGCGTCAAACCGCGCGAGAGGTGAATGATGCTACTGAACCAGAAAAAGAACAGCGGCACAACCCCTTGATTCGTC
>JAJZEJ010000125.1 GCA_021828635.1 Chloroflexota bacterium | reverse complement strand
AAGCGGCTGTCAGCTAGTCGAGGTCGGCACTACCAATCGTACTCGCATCCGCGACTACGAAGCTGCCATCACTGAACAAAGCGCCCTTCTGCTCACTGTGCATCCCAGCAACTTTCTGATTAGTGGCTTCACAGAGTCAACACCGCTGCATGAACTCAACGCGCTGGCGCATGAACGCGGCTTGCTGGTGATGGACGATCTAGGTAGCGGTTGCCTGCTTAGAAGCGAGCAGTATGGTCTGGCGCATGAGCCGATGCCGCAGGAGAGCTTGCAAGCAGGTACAAACGTGGTCTGTTTCTCCGGTGATAAGCTGCTTGGCGGACCCCAGGCGGGCATCATCGTGGGCGAGGCCGAGGTTCTCGCACGCATCGCTAAACACCCACTGATGCGGGCGCTCCGCATTGATAAAATGACGCTGGCCGCCTTAGAGGCTACGTTGCGTCACTATCAGCGTGAGCAAGCCGAGACACATATTCCCATCTGGCGCATGATCGCTATGCAGCCACAGCATATTACCAGCCGGGCAAATAGCTGGGTGGGCAAGCTCAAAGCGCACGGTATTGCTGCGCACGTGCAGAAAGGTGCATCGACAGTCGGCGGTGGCTCGTTACCTGGAGAGACATTACCCACGATGCTGGTTGCCCTACCAGCCGAACAGATCGCCCTGCCGCTTGAAGAACTGGCGCGGCGTCTGCGCCAACGTGCCAACCCCATCATCACACGCATCTCCCGCGATACGCTGCTACTCGATCCACGCACCGTCTTAGAGGAGCAGGATCAAGAAGTTATTTTGGCATTGAGCGAGGAACTCTCTTATACAGCGCCCGATTCAGGCGTTGCTCGGCAATGAAACTGGCATACCAGTGTCCGCTATCCTTGACGATGCGGCGTTGCGTAGCATAGTCAACGTAGACGAGGCCAAAACGTTTGCTATAGCCGTCCGTCCACTCGAAGTTATCCAGAAATGACCAGGCAAAATAGCCACGCACGGGTACGCCGCGCTTCAGCACCTCTTCTAACATCTGAATGTGTTCACGCAGGTACAACACACGGCGCTTGTCGGTAATATGCGCGCCGCCATCCCACTGGTCCTCGAAGGCCGCACCGTTCTCGGTAATCAGAAGCAGTGGCGGCGCGTAGTCCTGGTAGACACGCAGCAGCACTTCTTGCACGCCACGCGGATAAATCTCCCAGGCCATCTCAGTATAGGTCGCACCCGGCACTGGAGCAACCTGTTCATATTTTTCGCGCACACTTCCACTGCCATTGGCACGCACAGTTCTTTTTGTACGAATCAGCGAGCGCGAATAGTAGTTGACACCCAGAAAATCCAGTGGCGTTGAGATCAACGTCATGTCGCCGTTCTTGATAGGCGGAGGGTTGACGGCCAGATCGTCAAAGAGTTGTTGAGGATAGACGCCGCGAAAAAGTGGGTCGAGAAACCAGCGATTATGAAAGATATCGGCGTGTTGCACGCCTTGCAACGTTACCTCGTTATCATCGGCGGCTGAAACCGGCGTTAGATTGAGCGCGATACCGACCCGTGCCTGCGGTATCTGGCTATGCAGACGAGGCAGAGCCAGCCCGTGCGCCAGTAGTAAATGATGGGCCGAGTTCATTGCTGATTGCATATCACAGAGACCGGGCGCGTGCATGCCGATACCATAACCCAGATAGGCGCTACACCAGGGTTCATTGAGTGTAATCCACCATGCAACGCGGTCGCCCAGGCGTTGCGCCGCAAGCTCAGCATAATCGGCAAAGGCATGGGCCGTGTCACGATTGAGCCAGCCGCCGCGCTCATGCAGGGCATGCGGTAAATCCCAGTGATAAAGCGTAATAACGGGCGTAATAGCGTAGGAGAGCAACGTATCAACCAGGCGCTCATAGAAATCCAGGCCACGCTCGTTTACGGTGCCAACACCTTGCGGGAGGATGCGCGACCAGGAGAGTGAGAAACGATAGGCATTAACATTCAGCGAGGCCATCAGCGCGATATCTTGACGCATAGAATGATAGTGATCGACCGCAATATCACCCGTCTCGCCCTTATACGTTGCGCCCGACTGCGTTACAAAGGTATCCCAGATCGAGGGGCCACGTCCATCCTCTTGTGTCGCACCCTCGATCTGATAGGCTGATGTCGCCACACCCCAGAAAAAATTGGTCGGAAAGACAGGTGTACCATGCTGATTTTTGTGCAGAGGGCCACTAGCTAATTGAACCGCCAGAGGGTCAGGACTGAAACCGCGCTCTTTCATAACCAGCATCACCCGCTCGCGTGTCAACGGGTCCACGTCCGGCTTATCATTTAAGACGCGAGAAACGGTGGCGGCAGAGACACCGGCAAGGCGAGCAATATCACGAATAGTCAGTTTTTCGGCCATGTTCCCCTCTTACCTTAACGTTCTTCATTCAGGTACATGCGTGCATAGCTATGATAGCGACGTTTATCAATTGCGTCTTCATCAACGGCACGCAAGATAGCGCAACCTTCCTCGTCGATATGGGTGCAATCGCTATACTCACATTGATCTAAGAAGGGACGAAACTCGACGAAACAGGTAGCCAGTTCCTCTGGTTCGATATTCCAGCTTGCCAATGCGCGGATACCGGCGGAGTCGGCCAGCCAGCCACCAGTAGAAAGCGGGTAGAGGCGCGAACCTGTCGTAGTATGGCGTCCCTTGCCAGTCATATCACTGACGATTCCAGTACGCAAGGCCATCTCTGGCTCAAGAGCATTGACGAGCGAGGATTTGCCGACGCCGGATGGTCCGGTAAAGAGCGTGGTATGCGCCTTCAAGATTTCCCGCAGCTCTTCGATACCTTGACCAATTGAGGCGCTAGTACTCAATACTTGATAACCAATACGCTCGTAGACTGTCATCATTTCGTCGATCTCCGCTCCATGTGGAAGGTCGGCCTTATTCATGCAGATCACGGCATGCAATTCGGCGGCTTCGCAGATTGCCAGGTAGCGGTCGAGGAAGCCGAAGTGCGGTTCTGGCTGTGCCATTGCCAGCACAATCGCCACCTGGTCCAGGTTCGCTAGCAGAGTCTGTTGCATCAGTTTTTTCTCGGTTGAGCCAGCATCTTTACGCACCAACTCGCTCTGACGCGGCAAAATCTCCTCGATCACGCCACTGCCATCGGCCATCGCACGCACCAAAACGTGATCGCCGACAGAGAGACGCGAAGGTAAGGGCTGTTCACTACTATCATACTTCTCCATACGCTCGGTTCGGCGCGTGTAGCCAGGATCACTGAGGGCGCGTTCACGCCGCTCGCGCATTTTGCTGACAGGTCGTGCGGCTTGCGCTTGCGCACGAGCGAAGGCTTTGCGTAATTTGCCACGCAGAATGCAGCGAAGAATGCCGGTATCGGTATAGATGTCATAGATGCCATGAGCGCCGCCCAGAACGACCCCGTTCAGCGTTTCCAGGTCATTTGTCAAATTTTTGTTCCCTCCAGGAGCATAAAAACACGGTATAAGTGCTATATAGATGCATGGAACATGCAGTTATGTGGGATACAACAAGTCTACCGTGCGGAGGGAAAAGAGAGGAGAACGTTGCCGATAAGGGTCAATACGAGTCAATACAGGTACCAATCTCATCTCAGCCAGAGCATCATACCAGTAAACAATCGCGGTAGTGCTGGCCGGGCAGCGTTCGCTCGTTCGCCTCGTGACGAGTAGACGGGGTGCATACAAGAACAGAAAAAACTATGCGGAGCTTTCTCATATCTGCACCTCCTCTTAAACTGGCCTTGCCAGAATTCTAGCATTTCAACTACGATATGCTAACAGCATACTAAAATGTACATGGGATTGTCAATATATTATGTAGGCAAGATCGCTATCCGCGAGGAATGCGCTGGCAGGGCGTGATCAATCACGCCCATACGATGTCGGTTACAATGATTAAGCGCGTTTGCGTCCTACCACAATCTGGCGTGTGCCACGTCCGAGCGGCTTCCAATTGTAGTCGCCATAGATGGCTTCGATGGCAAAGCCAGTGGACAGGAAGAGCAGTTGCAACTCGCGTGGAAAGAAGATGTGCATATCCAGTTTCGTCAGGTAGCGTTCATGCTCACCGGTCGCAAAGAACT
>JAJZEJ010000459.1 GCA_021828635.1 Chloroflexota bacterium | reverse complement strand
CGCCGACTCTGCCCACCGGCTAGAATAATGGCGGCCTGGCTTTCCCACATATCTCGCACCATCTCCACCCTCGCCTGTCTCATTGTTGTCCTTAGCGTGAAGCTGTTTTCACCTTGCGTTTGTTACTTTTTGGAATATACTGCTCACGTTTCTGCCATGCGATGAAGTTAGCACGCTCTTTCGGATACTTGCGCACGAGATATACAACCCAGGTGCCAGCCCAGGCTACCAGACCGAGTAGCCAGAGGTAGCGCCAGAAACGCCATGCGAAGAAGTAGGAGTCCAGAAAGACACGCGAGAAGATCAACGGAAAGCCGATCAGGCAGATGACCGCGAACCAGCCCAGGTAGCGATCTAGCATGTACTTGATAAGCGGTTTATTCTTGACAAAACGCTTGCGTCCCTCGACATAATAATAGAACGTGATGAGTAAGCCTGCGGCACAGAAAATGATCCAGGGCCACAAAAAATGAAACTTCTCTGGCCCGCTTAAACCTGCATTGGTTCCAGCAGTATAAGGATCATCGAAGAGCCAGTGATATAAGTTGAAATGCATGCGAAACAACTCCCTTTTTCGCGTTTTTACAGAATACGTGGCACATGTTCTGGGTCAATGATAGCACGAATGATGTACCACGTCTATACTTCAGCGTTTTTTTATTACCCTCGGATCATCTGTCTTCTGGGCCTATCCAAACCTCATGCTCTACGTTCCAGCGCCAACCCGCCGCGGCAAATTGCCCATCTTGCGGAGTATGCAGAGGTGGTCCATACTGAATATCACGAATAGTCTCTAGCATTTCCAGGTTACAGGTACCAACCGCACAAGCAGTATATAATGTTGTCTCTGGTGTCATATCACGCAATAAACCGAGCAGAAAGCCCGCGCTTGTTGCATCGTCGGCTTCAGTCGTTCCTGTTCCCATCTTCTGTGGAACAAAGCAGGGTCGCCATAGTTCGCGTTGCGTCCATAATTCACGGCTCAGAGGCTGCGCCAGTCCCATTGTAGCCAGGGCATCGTTATTGGCGGTGCGTAAATATAGTCCTCGCTGCCCAACTTTGATGCAGAGCATCTTTGCACCCATGTGTAACAGATATTGGCCTAGTTCAGCGACGAGTGAGGGGATAATCAACGTCACAATGTCACTCTCTCCAGCCTGAGAGATTAACTGATCGAATAAGGGACGATGCAACATGAATAGCAATGCTTCGATAGTGGGAAGAAAAATATCGACATAGGGTAGCGTGGCACGGAGGATGGCTTGCCAGTCGGCTTGAGCAGCAGCACTGCTTGAATCGGGCATACAGAGAGCGAGGGAGGTCGTCACACCGTGAAGTTTAGCGCGTTTGAAGAGCCGTACCAGTTCTGTGCCGTTATCGTAGTACATGCGAGCCATCTGTGAAGGGTAGCCAAAGTGCAGCAGACGGGCTTGCTCTAGAAGATCATAGCGCATATCGCTAGCCATGAACGTATCATTGCAACCAGATGAATAGACGATAACGCGCCCTACTTCCGGTGTGTTGAGGATAATGGAGTAGGAGCTATCTTCACCACTAGCAATAATCATGCCGCCTACCAGTTCCGGCCCTTGTTCCTCGATGATCTGAAAGATGGCCTGTCCGAAGAGATCATTGCCAACCTTGCCCATCAGGCGTGTGTTGACGCCCAGTTTGTGCAATGCCAATCCTGTATTCGAGACAGCACCCCCGATTGCCAGCGTCGCTTTTCCAGCTTCTATCTGTTGTCCAAGCTGAAAAGAGAGGATGCTATCTATCAGTGTGGGAATGATATGCAGACAGATGGAACCAGCCACTACAACCTCGATCTCAACTCTCTCGGCCTTCGTTGGTAGTGGCTGCGCCTCCAGTTGCTCAAGCTGTTCGATCTGCTCGCTATCTAGCGCCTCAACCTCCAGTGTATCGGAGACAATGGGAATATGGGGGCGCGACATCTCGCTCATCAAGCGTTTTTCTTCCAATCCAATAATGCCTGTTCTGCCTCTTCAATATTCTGTGCCACACCGATTCTTATGAGCAGAGCATTCAGTGTTTCCTCACTGGTAATCTGCTCGACTTGCCGTTGTGCCAGTGGTTTGAGTTCGCCAAAACGTGCCTCAACCATCAGCACCACTGCACTACGCAATCCCAATAACAGTCCTTCAACGCGCCCTTCTTCGCGTCCTTCTTCGATGCCCTCTTCGTGGCCCATGCGCCTGAGTTCTCGAAAGATAGGGGTATCTATCGCCTCGTGCATCGTATGAAACCTCCCTATGAGCCATGCTAGCTCATTACTCTGCTTGCGCTCAAAGATCAATGACGCAAACGTAAAGCCAATGGATGCCAATGCCTGTTTCGTCGCCTCATCGACCGCCGTATCCTGCTCAATGAGACGAAACATGCGCGTAATCACCTCACGACTTCGGCCACCTTTCGTAAACGGCAGCAATGGTAACAGCGTTACCTCACCAAACCCAATCAGGTCGTCTGGTGTATACTGACTCAATTCAATCGTATGGTATGGAAACATCTGCTTCTCTTGCTTGCCTGCCACTTCCCAGGTCGCGGGCGACGGATGAATTGGCGTGTCATCCAGTAAGTGAAGGACACACGAGGTGACAGGCTGATTGCGTTGCATCCTCGTAATGATATTATACCGCAACAAACGCTCCGGCATTTGTGAATCATAGTAGGCTTGCACCTCAAAGTTGACGAGCATGGGGTCGCGCTTGATCTCGGTGAGAAATAAACTATCCATCTCTGATTCTTCCTGTTGCAGCTTTGTGGGAAGTGATTCAATAAAACGAGCATCAGAGAGAAAAAGATGCAAAAAAGCAGCGGGATTGAGGGCAATCAAGCGTTTGATCGTATCGTCCCAGGGCTTTGCCATAACCAGACCTCCTTACCACGTAATCTGAAGCTAGTATAGCATATAGAAGAGATAAAATATAGCATAAACTTTTTAGAAAATTTTATATTAGAAAATCTGAGTGAAGGTAGAAAGCTTATACCAATACCCGCTCAATTTCTTGAGTACGGGTACCGGTATAAACTTTATGACAACAGTGTTTACAGGTTTGCTAAGCGCACGCGGAAAGTTTTAATCTCGAATGGCCGTACCTGAAATGTCAGCCGATTGCCATCAGTGGCAACATTCTGTAATGGCTCTTCAAGCAAATTACACTCTTGCGCAGAAAGTAGGGGTGTAGCGAAGGTTAGCATGCCGCGTCCACGCTGGTTGTGAGCTTCGTAGAGTCGCACGATCAGGCCATTTCCATCCTCAGCCGGTTTTACCGTTTCAACCACAACATGGGTGCAGTCCGTTTCAATCAATGCAGGCACGGGAGCGGTATTGGTTGCTGCTTGCCCACGCAGGCACAAGAGCGGCGCGTTCAATTCATAGGCGCGGCGCACAGTTTCGCCCTCGCGCCAGTCGCCAGCGTGAGGCAAGAGGCTGTAAGTGAAGCGATGCACACCTTGATCGGCTTGCTCATCAGGATGAATGCCGGATTTGAGCAACGTCAGGCGCATAATGTTATCATGCACATCATGCCCATATTTGCTGTCATTTAATAAACTAACGCCGTAGCCGCCTTCGCTCAGGTCAATCCAGCGATGAGCGCATACCTCGAAACGCGCCATATCCCAGGATGTGTTGCGATGCGTGGGCCGCTCGACATTGCCAAACTGAATCTCATACGTGGCGCGGGTACTATTGATCGATAGCGGGAAGACGGCTTTCAGCAAAGTTTGATGCTGCTGCCAGTCAATCTCGGTAGCGATATCGATGCGTGGCGAGCTGCGCCAGAGTGAGATGCGTTGTGAGATGCGTGAGGAGAGATATGGACGTACAATCTCGACGGTGGCGCGGATTGGTCCCTCTTCGAGAATGCGCAAAGATGCCACCTCTTGCACTGGATAGGACTTCTCCTCATAGAAAAGATCAATGTCCCAGGCATCGAATTTCATGGGCCGATCTTCGTAGGCGATGAGTTGATTGCCAAATTGTCCCTCTGCAAAGACATCGCGCCCCGTTCGCTTGTCATAGAGTTGGCTTATTTCGCCCTGTGTATTGAGCCTGAGATCATAATAGGCATTTTGCAGCAAGATAGTGCTGTTATC
>JAJZEJ010000340.1 GCA_021828635.1 Chloroflexota bacterium | reverse complement strand
GCCGGTATGGATTTCTTCAATAACATTGGGTTTAGTAAGGACAAGATATTCGTTGCAGCCTTCGGTGGCCTGTCCACCATAAGCCTCGGCAGTCAATTGATAACGTTGTATATTAGTTCCCATCGCACCGTCATAAATTAGAATGCGTTGGGCAAGTGTCTCAAGAAATTTACTCATAAGTGACCCCTCAACTTCCCTCGATGCTCTTTTTATTGCAGATGCCAAAATAATCTATCTTTTTTGCCTGCAAGCGCATAGAGCGGCTCCTTTGAATGAACGAGATTGATAGATGCTCCTGAAAATAGTATATCACGTGTGGAGTTGATAATTGGAAAAGAGGGAAAAAAGACGTGTCGAGCTAGCCAGTCGGCTCTTCTACTAGCGTGTGAACCCACTCCAACTTGTCGCGTACCGCCCGCTACAGGCGCGTATCCGCCGTCCAAAATTCGCAGTTTTCCCGTTCGGCAAGCGCCAAATAATGTGCATCGTAAGTAGCCGGTAAGTGAAACTGATGAGCAAGCTCTATGGCTCTTAGACTGAGTTGTGGATATTGAGAGAAAAACCATGTCACTTCTGAAGACAATAAACCTACAATTTCTAGTCTAGCTTGCTCTGACGTTATATCACCGCGTCGTACTCTTTGGTAGAGAACATTGCTTACTTCGTACAGAAGTAAAGCTGGAGCTAGAATGGTGGCACTTTTATTCCTCCATTGTGCTAACAACTCGTTCGCTAGATCTGAATCAGATTCGTGCAGTAGCCATTTCACGGCGATACTGGAATCTACTATTACTGTCTCACTCATCGCTGGTCTAGCTCCTTTGTGCGTTCTTCTCGCATTTGCCGGATTATTTCTGTTGAGTCACTGAAAGGTTCTCCGTTGCGTCCTTGCATGCTATCTTGCTGAAGTTGACGAAAGATCTCAATCGTTTCCTGAGTTATAGGGCGTCTCTTTCGTAATAACCAATCTTCGATGGGTATTACCCTTTCGAGTATCTTTTCGAGACATTCCTCTGTAGAGATATCTTGCTGTTTTGCCGCCATCTCTATCTTTTGATACAGCTCGAAGCTGATATTGATGGTCTGGCGAGGTTGCCCTTTTAGGGTTGAGTATTGCTCATCACGATCATCAAAATTTTGTTTGTAAAGTGCCATGATGCCACGTTCCTTTCTAAACGTTCTAACTAATAAACCTCTTAAATACGAAGAAATCTGACTTATAAAAAAATTTTACGTCAACGACAATATTGTAATGCCTGCTCGATCTGCCTTGTACGTTCCTCGCGTTGCTGTCTAATTAACTCTACTGAATCTTCAAACAGTGTTCTATCAGTTTCTTGCATAATACACTCGCGCACCTGAAGCGTTTTTTGAAATGTTTCAAGTGTTAAATGATGCTTCTCATGCTTGATAGTTTCGCTCTCTTTACGTATTGCCATGTCATAATCTTCCTTTCGTATAGAATTGCTACCTCTATTAGACCATTGCTCTGGACAATTGTCAATGTAGGACAAAGCTACAAGGCGACATACTCTTATGCCATCTTGCTTGAAAGAGAGAATACTGAATTCCCGTCTCACTTACATATTCAAATTTGCTCGGCTTTTTGTTACAGGGTGTGCGGGCTTACCGGAAAATTGATACTGCTCTCGTAGTTCCTGGCGTGTACTGGTATCGTAGATCAGCGCGAGGTTCTTGATGGGTATCTCCCAGGAGAAGTTGCGTGTGGAGAGATAACGTATGATGTGTGGAAGATTCTCACTATTCAGGTCGGCGAAACCGATGGTGATATGCGGTGTCCACTGGTCGGGATGATAATAGGGCGAAACGCCTTTGCCGTATCTTGCTCCTTGCCGCCAGAGTATCTGTTGGAGAGAGGAGAGTTGTGCGGTGCGTGTCACCGGTATATAGAGTACGGGTGAGGTACCGGTAAAGAGGCCGAGGCCAGTTGTGCGAATCGTGAAAGGGGCGTGGTGGGCAGCAAGGTGGCGCAGGCGCGGTAGAAGTTTATCTAGGTCATAATGATTTGCAATTTGATACGAGAAATGGGGATAGGGCGTGACATAGACGCCCTGTACCCCAAATTCGCGTTGAAATTCCGCCCACAACTTCTCAACCCGCTCATAATATACTTTGTCGAGCAAAGAGACGATAGCATGCATGTGACGCCTACTTTACGACGATGACAGGAAGCAACATGCCCATCGCGTAATGATCGCCATAATGACAGGCAAATTCGATGCTACCAGCCGGTTCAGGATATTGGAATTTGTAAGCCAGTGTTCTGATAGTGTGAGGCTTGATGTTCTCAACCAGGGCGAAGGTGACGCCCATCATTGCACTGGACATGATGTGACCGCCCATACCCGCTGGAGAGATCATAAATTCGTGTTCCACGTTGTCTTTGTTGGTGATGACAAAGAAATAAGGCGTGCCAACCTTAAAGGTCGTGATTGACGAGTGAATCTTGATATTTTGTAGCGTGATCTGCACCGCCGTATCGCCTATGGGTATTGGTGGTTGCGTTGGCGCTACTGTAGCTACTGGAGCGGCTGTAGCTGTTGGCGTTGCATTGCTACCACATGCTGCTAACAGCACGAGACAAAGGGCCAGCGCAAAGAGTGATGAAATAGATAGAAACCAGCGTTTCATGACTGTCCTCTCCAAATATTAGCCTGCAATCTCCGCGACTCTGGTACAGAACTGCTCGATCTCATCCTCGGTATTATAGTAATGTACAGAGGCGCGTACCATGCTGGTGAGCTTGCGTGCATCCATATCGAGCAACGTTGAACTGCGCGTTGTGACAGAGACGTTTATATTATATACGCTGAGTTTGCGCTGAATCTCTTCTGGTTCGATACCCTCAATGCTAAAAGTGACGATGCCGCATTGCATACTGCCGCGATCATGCACAATGACGCCCGGCAATGGACTGAGTTGTGTGCGCAATTGGTAAGCCAGAGTTTTGATCCGTCGCCAGATGCTATCAAGCCCCCACTGCATAGCGTAGTCGATGGCAGTACCGAGGCCGATTTTGCCTGCATAGTTGGTCTCCCAGGTCTCGAAGCGACGTGCATCAGAACGCATGGTATAACGGTCGGGCGCAACCCACTCTGCTGCATGCAGATCGAGGAATGGTGGCTCCAACTGTTCAAGAATACTCTGACGTATATAAAGAAAGCCAGTGCCACGTGGTCCACGCAAGTATTTTCGCCCGGTCACGGAGAGCATATCACAGCCGATTTGTTGCACGTCGAGTGGTAACTGACCCGCCGACTGACAGGCATCGACCAGAAAAAGAATTCCCGCCTCGCGTGCAATCTTTCCTATAGCCTGTATTGGTTGTACCAGCCCACCATTCGTCGGTACATGCGTGATGGCGATTAATTTCACACGCTCATTAATGCTCTGTTTGAGTGCCTCAAGCGAAACCTGTCCATACTCATCGTTGGGGATTGGTTCAACGATTGCGTTGGTTTTCTGAGCAATCTGCAAATAGGCGATATAGTTACTGGCATACTCGGACATGGCTGTTAAAATACGGTCGCCTGCTTTGAAGGGAATGGAGTAAAAGGCCATATCCCAGGCACGTGTGGCATTTTCTACGATAGCCACCTCGTCACGTGTGCAGTGAATGAGCGCGGCTACCGCATCGTAGACGTGTTCAATCTGCTCACGCGCCCTATCGGCTGCCTCGTAGCCACCGATCTGTGCCTCCAATTGCAGATGCGTGATAGTGGCATCGAGAACCGATTGCGGCATCAGTGAGGCACCGGCATTATTGAAATGCAACACGTGTGCGCAACCAGGTGTCTCCTGTCGCGCACGTGCGAGATCAAAGGGCATGCGTTCTGTCTTTCTATTGGCTGTGAATCTCTCAGGAGCAAGCCAGAATAAGTTGCCCCTGAGCAATTATCTCATGAGTTGGTGGGAATCACAACCCGACCCTGGCCTGTTGGTGGTAGATGTGGGCCGCTGCCGACATAGCGTATCGCTGTGCCGATAGCCGTAACCTCCATCCACTCGTTGTTATGCATGAACTCAACCTTGATATCGACGCCGATCACGCCATCCGCGCCAAGTTGATCGGCCTCGAACTGCATGCGACTGAGTGCCA
>JAJZEJ010000223.1 GCA_021828635.1 Chloroflexota bacterium | reverse complement strand
ACCGGCCAGCGTCGAACCGACCATCTGGGCCGCACGTCCACGCGGAGAAGGCGAAGAACATCAGGCTCCCGAAGTGGAAATTTCGCTCTTACTGGCAAAAGCCTATGAGCGTACTGGACGCTTTGACCAGAAACAGGCCATTCTACGCCAACTCAAGCAGGGCCACACTAGCGAGAACGAGGTAGCTTCCGCTTTGGAAGAAATCTCCTCGCGTCAGGCCGACCCACAGGCCACGCTTAACGAGTACATTGATCTCGTGCGCCACTATCGCAGCAAACGCCAGAGCGATAACGCGCTCAACGTACTCAATGAGATGGTGCGACTCGCGCCGCAAGACCCACGCGCCCACAACGAACTGGCCGAAATCTATATCGGACGCGGCCTGCTCGATGAGGGTATCACGGAACTGCGGCTGGTCGCCGATATCTACCTGCGTCAGAATAAACTGGAAGAAGCAGCCGAAGTTATCCAACACATCGGCAATGTCTACGCCGATGCCGGCAATGAAGAGGACGCCATTACGAACCTGAAACGCGCCGCCGAACTCAACCCGCGTTCAATGGACCTGTTGCGCGAGGTGGTTAGCTACTGCTACCGTCTGGGACGGCAGAGCGAGGCCATCAGCTATCAGGGTATCATCGCACGCCACTACTTCGAGACGCAGCAGGTTAAAGAAGCGGTCGCAGCCCTGTAACAATTAATCGCCATTGATCGCAACAACATTGAGGCATATGACATGCTCGGCCAGACCTACCAATCAGTCGGTGAATACGAGCAGGCCAGCCGCGTCTACCGCAACCTGGCAAAGCTCAATCCCGACAGCCCGATTGCCCGCGAGCGTCTGGCGATGCTGCAAGAGTTACGGGCGAAGTAAGAGAAGCACCTGTAATGAGGGGATATCTGTCTTATGGGAAAACATTCGTCTGAAGTGAGAACCGAAACGCTCATTTTAGACTTACTGGCTATACAGGGCTGGCCCACAGGACGCCCCCCTCAAGGTTGCGTTGTTCGTCAAAACGAATATAAGGCATTTTTAGAGCTAGAAGAGATTTTCAAGGGACGTAGTAAACGTGGCAAGGGCGATGGCTACCCTGATTTTCTTATCATCTCGCCGGAAACATACCGACCACAGATGGTCATTGAAGCAAAAGCCGACGAAGCTGACTTTGAGCAGGCAATGCAAGAAGCAATGCATTATGGAGATGCCTGTAGAGATGCTAATCACCAGGTAATTGCGGTCGGTATTGCTGGTCAAGAACAGACGAATATCTGTATTGGTGTCCTCAAATACGTACAAGGGCAATGGCAACGTGTCGTTTATTCAAAAAGTCCAATCTCCTGGCTCCCAACACACCAGGACGTTACAAAGTTGCTCGCATTGCCTCATCTACTTGATCTCGCTCCCGTGATACCTGGTCCCGAAGTGCTGGCGAGTAAAGCCGATCTCATTAACAGAATACTGCGTGAGGCCCATGTCAAAGATGAATATCGACCGGCATATGTGGGTGCAATGATGCTAGCTCTCTGGCAATCACATGGTGCAATCAGAAAAGACCCCGAATTTGTTTTGCGCGATATTAACTCCGCCTGTGAAGATGCCTATGCAAAAGGTGGAAAAGCTGATCTGGCGAAAAGCTTGCACATCGAGGAAGCTAATGCGCGTTTGGCGGCAACGGCATGGCAAATATTAGCAACATTAGAGAAACTCAATGTTGTCACAGCTTCTTTCGATCATGACTATCTGGGCCAACTCTACGAAACCTTTTTCCGCTATACGGGCGGCAATACCATCGGCCAATACTTCACGCCACGTCATATCACTCGATTCATGGCAGATATCTGTGAAGTAACAGAGCATGATGTTGTGATTGATCCAGCTTGCGGTACCGGTGGCTTCTTAGTAGCTGCATTACAACACATTTTTGAGCATTCACAACTACGCTACGAAGATCTGGTGACAATCATTCAACATAACCTTGTCGGCTACGAATCTGAACCAATCACGGCGGCGCTCTGTGTAGCTAACATGATTTTGCGCGGCGATGGCAAAACTGGTATTCGCAAAGCCGATTGTTTTTCAGCTAGAGACTATCCTGTTGGCAAATGTCAGGTTGCGTTAATGAATCCTCCATTTCCCCACAAGAACACCGATACATCACCACAACAATTTGTCGAGCGGGCGCTAGAGGCTCTGGAGCAGCGTGGTAAGCTGGCTGTCATTCTCCCAACCAGTTTAATCGTCAAAAATGAAACTGGTGCTTGGCGACATCACCTACTCTCACACCATTCATTGCTAGCAGTTTGCCAGATGCCAGATGAACTCTTTCAACCCTATGCATCAGCAACAACTTCTGTCGTAGTTTTTGAAAAGGGCATACCGCATAATTCACACCGTAAAACGGTTTTTGCACGTATTGAGTACGATGGTCTTACACTACGTAAAGGTATACGTGTTTCACGATCAGATGGTCGCAGTCAAATCCCAGAGGCGATTGATGCTATTATTAACAAAAGAGAGATTGCTGGCTTCTCAGGGCTAGCGAGCATCGTCGGTGAAAAAGAGTGGTCGCCAGGGGCTTACATTCCTTCTGCAACACCAACTGAGGCAATTCTAAGAGCCAGTGTAGACGAACTCCTGCGCCGTTTGGCCTCATTCTACATTCGCTATGCTCCACAGGTAACCACACAGCGACAAAGAATAGTGATTGGCGAACTGCATACCAGTCCTTATGCAGAACTCGTGGGCGCGACCCGCTTGGCTAACGCCCAATCCTTACCCAGAGAGTCAGGAACAATCGGGGAGTTTTTCGACATCTTTTATGGACAAAAGGAGCTACACAGCCGCGAAGGCATTCCATCAGGCGATACACTGATTGTCTCCCCAACCGAAGAATATAACGGCTGCTATGGCTGGCTCTCTTTCGAGCAACTCATCCAGGCTCCCTTTGTCACTGTCGCTCAGACAGGCACGATTGGTGAGGCTTTTGTGCAGATGGAACCATGCGGCGTGAACGACGATTGCCTGATCTTGTTACCCAAAAGCGACCAGCAACTCCCACTAGCCTGCCTATTCATCGCCGCTGCGCTGATCAGACTCGAACGTTGGCGTTTCAGCTACGGCAGAAAGCTCACCCCATCCAGAATCTGCCAATTTCGCATGTCACGTATGCCTACGCTGGAGCAATGGGTTGAGGTCCAGATCGTGCAATGGCAACAGATAGCAGAAGCGGCTGTGAGGGTGTATATCCAATAAAAGCAAGGAGAGAATGGGGTGCCAGCTCATTCTCTCCTTACCACACAGATGCATAAAGCCCTGCGAGGCTTAAAATAGTGCGCGTGCTAACCACATGGGGAAAAGGTTGCACGGATATTCCAGATGCACGCTACAAGCTGCTCGTCGAGGTGGTTGCTTGCCCACATACATCCCGCCTTCTATTTGTTCCTAACTACTAGAACGAACGAAGCAACAAATCTTATCATGTTTCATAAAGATGTCATGCTGAGGTAAAAATCTAGAATAACAGCTTATCAAGATTTACCTCTAAAAGCGATTAGTAAAGTGAAAAATAAAATTTTACGGCTGCAAGAGTCAGGATTTCCTTTATCCCGAAATGACCGCAGAGTCGTTATTTATGGTCAATTGCTAACTTCTATACGCTCTATTAAGGATATAGCTCTGCTGGCTGAACAGGTAGAGCATGCTGTTTTTCATACTTCAGAAGAAAGTACAGCTTCTTCTGCTAGCCATGCTGATTAAAATCTCCTTGCCTTATCCTCGTGCCTCAACCGCGTGGCGTTTGCGTTCATCGCGCCAACGTTTCACATCCAGCAACCTGCGATATGCCTCATAGACCAGGGGTTGGTAGATCAGATCGTGCGTCTCCAGAAAGCGCATGGCGAAGCCGCCAAAGCCGCGCTTGAAGACATACACCCCCCATAGCTCCTGTCCCTCCTCCAGCACATCGGGAATGCCACGGAAGTTATAGTAGCCACAGCCGTGTGATTTGGCCCACTGCATACCTGTCCACTGCAAAAGATGGTTGGGCATCCGTTCGCGTTCCTCATTGGAAGACGCACCGTACATGTACCAGCTCCACTGACCCAGGCGCAGCACGATGGTTCCG
>JAJZEJ010000847.1 GCA_021828635.1 Chloroflexota bacterium | reverse complement strand
ACTTGCAACTACCTGGCACCTGGGGATGGAGCAATGCAGGACTCATTACGGCTGGAAATCAAGTAGGAGACCCTACGATACTTGTTGATACGTTGTATACGCTTGGCCTCACACAGATGATGCATGAGGCTTTTTGTCGTGTCGCACCTGCCGCAAAACGTATTGAGCAAATCATCAATACGCATTCAAATGGCGATCACTGCAATGGCAACCAGTTGTTTCCTGGTGCTGATATCATCGTTTCTTCTCTGACCGCACAAGAGATGAAACATGAGCCTCCGCCATTTGTTATGCAACAGATGGCAGAACAGGCGAGAAAGCGACCAGGGACATTTACTTCTAAGGTGCTGGGGGCTTTTGACTTTTCTGGTATCACCGTTCCTCCTCCCACACAGATTTTTGATCAGACACTCACATTGCATATTGGAGATGAGCTGGTTCAACTCATCCACGTTGGGCCAGCTCATACCCCAGGGGATACTCTGATCTATCTTCCACACAAGCAGGTCGTCTTTACAGGCGATATTCTCTTTGTCGGTAGCCATCCGATTATGTGGGCTGGTCCTCCAGAAAGTTGGCTGCGAGCCTGTGATGTACTTTTGAGCCTGGATGTCGAAACCATTGTGCCAGGGCATGGACCGATCACCGATAAGACGGGGGTACAGGCTGTCAAGGCGTATATTGAGTACGTCTACGAGCAAGCTCGCTCCTGCTTTGCCGCCGGTCTCTCTGCTGAAGAAGCAATCAGAGCGATTCCACTAGACCGCTATGCCGAATGGCTCGATGGAGAGCGCATCGTCGTCAACGTCAATACGATCTACCACCACCTGCGTGGTGGTGGTGAACAAGAACGAACTTCTGTGCATGTGTTGTTCCAACACATGGAGCAGTTTTTGCGAGAAAAGGAAAAGCGCGATGCAATTGCAGAATAAAGTCGCTGTAATTACCGGTGGAGGGAAGGGCTTAGGGCGTGCAATTGCTGCTGCCTATGCGCAGGAAGGGGCAAGCGTGGTTGTCGCTGGACGCGATGCGGTCGCGTTGGAAGAGACAACGAAACATATCATAGCGGCAGGTGGTATAGCTTTTCCCATTCCTGCTGATGTACGTGATGAACAGAGTATGCAGGAGCTTGCGCGGCTGACGCACGAGCATTTTGGCAAAGTTGATGTGCTGGTGTGCAATAGCGGTATTGGGGGACCAACTAAGAACCTTTGGGAAATACCACGCGAGGAGTGGGAAGACACACTTGCCACAGATCTCACCGGCGTCTTCCTCTCCTGTAAAGCCTTTCTTCCGGGCATGATTGAGCATGGCACCGGAGGCCATATTCTTCTGATTGGTTCAGGAGTTGGCAGAGTGGCCTTGCCTGGGCGTGCGCCGTATGCCGCTAGCAAAATGGGTCTCATCGGCTTGATGCGCATTCTCGCTAAAGAGGTGGGGCCACATCATATTTGCGTCAACATGATCTCTCCTGGTTCGATTGAAAGTGAGCGGCTTAACACAACCATTCGCCGACAAGCTGAGCTACGCCATATGCCCTTTGAGGATATGCGAAAATCTGCGACCAGCCAATCCGTCTTTGGTCGCTTCATCACAGCTGAAGAGGTCGCCGAGGCTGCCGTTTTCCTGGCTTCCTCAGGCTTCCTAACAGCGGTAGACATCAACGCTTCTGCCGGGCAAATCTGGGGATAAAATCGCAGTCTTGACAGGACAAAAATTATGAATTATGCGATCTGGGACAGTATTGAAGCTTTTGAAGCCACAAGGGCCTCCACGTGACATCTTGACAAGGGGGATTTCTTGGATAAGGCGCATAAATATCTGGGAAAGAGAGCAATGCTTCTAATCTGCTTCTGTGAGGAAGAGGTGTGTATACCAAAAACTTCGCCAGTGTGCTTCAAATTTTGAGTTTCTCTCAGCAGAGCGGAGTACTGCAAGTCAGTCCTTTCGTGAAATCAGATACACCTTGGCATGCATTGCTTCTCCTTACCGATGGCATGGCAACGGAATGTCAAGTTCTATCAGAAACAGGGATACTTTTACAGAATGGGCCAGATGCGCTCCTCTGGCTAACAAATCAGGGTGAATTGACCTGGAGTCTCAGTTCACTAAAGGATTTGTCATCACATGAGTTACCATTTCCTCCATTCCAACAGGATGATAGACGAACAGTAGGAAGTAGTAATACTTCTTTTGAGGACACAGTTCGCCAGAGAGAACTCCCTGCTCAAACTGAAACGGCGCTCGATAAGCCGACCCGTACCCGTACAGTCACAGGTGAACTACAAAGCAGCTATGCGATGCTATCGCGCACACAACGCCAAATTTTCAACCTGATTAATGGACGCAAAACACCTGAAGATATTGCTGAACTCTTACATAAAACGCCTGCTGAAGTTCGGCAGGTTATTCATGATTTGTCTACGGAAGGTTTCATCACATGAGAGAACAAGGTATGACAACGACAACAACTTCTGCCACAAATACATTGTCAACCATTTTGAAACCCTGGTACACCATCACAGCTCCGGCACCAGTTCCTGACACAGCACCTTTATGGAAGCGCGAGGTTGCCCGACGAGGCCGTATCATTAGTCTTGTCATGATCGTCACAGTGGCCCTTGCCGCGCTCCCACTTGCTTTCCACCCCTCTATTCAAATACTTGGAGGACTGGTAGGAGCCATTGTTCTGGATATGTTTGCCCTAGTGGTTTTTAACCGTAGCGGGAAAATCGTGATCTCTGGGTTGATTATTACCTTTGTAACAGAAGTAGGAATAGTGGGCGAACTCGCCGGACAACTGGCACTCTATCATGGACTCCATCTTGGTTTCGTCCCTTTTCTCTGTCTGCTTATACAAGGTGTGGCCGTGGCAGCCTCGACACTCGATATCAGGGTTGCTTTCTTCATCTTTCTCCTGAATTGTATCTTTCTCTTCTTCGTCGTGAAATATGTTCCTTACACCTCTGATTTGACAGCCTATCTTTTGACTTCAGAGGGCTACGAAGGGCTGGTGGAAACACCATTATCGTGCCTTATTGTTGGCTTTTGCCTTATCACTATCTGGGTAGGCAGCGCAAACGACGCTATTCGGCGAGCCGATAGAGCAGATGAGCGGGCTATGTATGCTGAGAAGATAGCCGAACGAGATCGCCAGGTTGCGGCCCAAAAAGAGCAGTTGGAGCGCGACGTTGACGAGCTTGTGACAGGCATTGCCAGCATGGCAAATAATCCTGGAAGACCATTGATGGTTAAGCAAGATAACACACTCTGGACAATCAATATCGCGTTGGATCATTTGCGTATGCGCCTGAACAATCTGGGAAACGAGTTGTTGAGGCATCAGACAATGGAGCGGCGCACACAGGAGGCCGTAGCGCGTCTAGCAGCTTACGTGCGGGCCGGACAATCTTTGCGCAGCTGGGAACGTACTGGAACAGTGATTGACCCGCTCGCATCCTCACTTTCAAACTATCTTGTTCAGCAACAGTCGAAGACGCTCAGTCCCCCTCTTCCTCATCAGGAAATACGGGAAAGAGGAAGAAAGCCACCTCAACGCGATTAAAAGTAACCCACGCGCAAAAGGCACGTTCATCCGCGTGGAGCGTGCCTTTTCCTCATCCTCATCAACCTTCAACATGCGGAAATCCTGCGTTCACACGCACACGTCGTGTGCGTGCAGAAGCACCTTACGTTCAATCTGGTGGAACCTTCTGATGAGCAAGAGAGAAGAGAAAATTATCTCAATTGTCACCTGGAAGAATGCAATAATTTGACATTTTCATAGCCTCATGATATGGTAAAAAAAATGTGTTGACCTGGGAGGGACTCAAAAAATGTCATGAAAATGATACAGAGTATTATGGCAAAGGTGCTTGGTACCTGGTATGCACTCACTACGCCTGCAGAGCTACCAGAAACAGCACCCTTATGGCAACGCGAAATTGTGCGACGCACACGCATTAGTAGTCAGGTCGTTTTTGTCACGATCTTTCTTGCGGCGCTCCCATTGCTGTTCAATCCTTCACCAAAAATCGGGGTGGGACTGATAGGCTCTATTATGGTAGATATGTTTGCTCTACTCGTTTTTAATCGGCGAGGAAAAATTGTTACATCTGGTATCATT
>JAJZEJ010000302.1 GCA_021828635.1 Chloroflexota bacterium | reverse complement strand
TATGATAGCCCCGAAAGTGTGCTATCATACCGTCCTGATAGAGCATGTCTTGATCTGAGCTTGCCTCCGGTTGATACGGTCTTTGATTTGCATGGCGATCCCACAGTTGCTGATCTGGTTATCCTCTTCAATGGCAATCAGTTTATGGTCGTTGAAGAATTTTACACGCATTCACCATCGTCAGACGGCTCTGCGTATGCTGGAAGGGCGAGCCGATGCTGGGCCGCTCTGGATCAGCGAGGCTCTTTTTCAACAACGCTTGCAAAATGCAGTAGAACTTATTCCTATTGCCGATACCTACAACCAACGTGGCACCTACCATGCCGCTCTATTGACTCAGGCACCCCATGCTCAAGCAGCATCGGCGTTGCTTGATTTTATGCAGACACCGGCTGCACAGCGCATCTATACGCAGTATGGATTTCGTCTCCCTGGAGAGCGAGCATGAGGTGGGTGCGAGTAGCTGTACTATACACCTTCCCGCTTCAGCGCGTCTTCGCTAAAAATGGGGCGCAGTTCGCGCAGTGCCGTTCCCCCCGATGCATCGCTTCTACGTAAGAGGGTGACACGGTAGCCAACACGCTCAGGTAGATAATAACGCTCCTGCACATATATAGGAAGATCGCCCGTTGTATATGATGTACGTTGAATCAGCAAGAGTGCGGCACCTGCTGACACGTGTAAGGCGCGGGCCTGCTCAGCAGTGGCATTGGCCGCTGTAATGTGGAAGATACCGGCCTCGATAGGAATATCATAGCGTGTCTCTAAAATGTGATAGATCGTTTCCTGTCGCAACATCTCTTGCGATAAGAGCATTCCGAAACGTAAGGGAAGCCATGTGCTATCGAAAGCAATCGGGCGCTCATTCGCCAACCTTAGACGGTCTATACGCACGATTTCGGTGCCATCAGCGACCTGCAATGTTTCGGCCACGTGGGCGCTGGCGAGTTCGTGCGCGAAAAGCAGTACCTGTGAGGAAGGGGATAATCCTGCCAATTCCATATCTTCCACAAAATCGGTCAGCCGCACCAGGTCTTGTTCAATGTGCCGCTCCGCTACATAGGTGCCTTTGCCATGCCGACGTACTACCACACCTTCGGTTTCCAGTTCCGAGAGCGCCTGACGCACGGTGATACGACTCACGGCATATTTCTGAATCCACTCTGTTTCCGATGGCAAGCGATCACCGGGTTTATAGATGCCGCGCTCGATCTCCCCACGCACAATCTGTTTTAATTGATGATAGAGCGGAACGGGACCAGAACTCAGATGTTGCCCCTCCATGCGGCTCCTCTCTTCTGCACATTCTTTACTATAACAACATGTTCACTGACAGTGATTATCTCCGCTTCATTATATGGTATCCTACGTTGGATGGCAATGGTCATAACTTATTATAATGAGATGTTGACATGTGCGATATTTTTTTCTATAGTATGAGAGACGATTTTTGTTTGAAATAGAGAACTCCTAGCTCTTCTCTCTGGTATCAGGGAAAAGGCAACAAAGAAGGGATATCATAATGAGTAGAATCACACTGCTACGTCGTATCATTGGTGTCATCCTATTAGTAGTGATCGGCGTCATTCATCTCCTTATCCTCAAAACTGGTTTTCACCTGCAAACCTACCTGGGTGTATTGTTTCTACTTGATGTCATTGGCGCATTTGTAGGAGCAATCTGGATCGCTATAGCGGATACCACTACTGCATGGTTGCTTGGTGGGCTGGCTGCACTGGCTCCTCTAGTTGGATATATCGTGACACGAACCACAGCTTTACCCAGACTCCATATCCTCCCCTGGAGTACCCCTGTCGGATTACCACTGGGGCCAATCTCGCTGGTCGTTGAAGCTCTCATGGTTATTGTGACGCTATTCGTACTCTTGCAGCCCTCAACCCGTATGAAAGTTGCCTGAAATATAGCTACCATAGATAGTGACGAAGATGGAGATCAACAATAAGCCTTACTTATTATAACGACATATTGACATTGAGAAAAAAATTGTTTATACTGTCATTAGCGCGTCCAAGTGACTACCAAGTGACTTTATAATAAGCAACGAAGCTAGTGCTACATGATGCCTGGAAGCTTCCGCCGCCCCAGGTCGTCAAAGCATCAAGGGCGGATGAGAGGCGCAATAATGCAGATTGAACAATACTTTCTCGATGGTCTAGGCCACCAATCATACTTCGTCACCGACGAGAAAAGTGGAATGGCGGCAATTGTAGACCCACGGCGCGACGTGGATATCTACGAGCAGGCCGCGAAGCATGCGAATACACGAATTACCCACATTTTGGAGACGCATATCCATAACGACTATGTGACGGGCGCACGCGAACTGGCCGCTCGTACAGGAGCCGCGATTGTGGGCAGTGCTGAGGCCCAACTGCATTATGCCTATCAGCCGATGCGTGATGGTGAGCGATTCCAGGTTGGCGAACTCAATTTTCAAGTCATGGCGACTCCAGGCCACACGCCCGCGCACGTGAGCTACGTGCTATCCGAGCTGGGCAGCGAGACACCTTCCACTGTCTTTAGTGGTGGCAGTATGCTGGTGGGGGGCGCGGGCCGTACTGACCTGCTTGGCCCAGCCATGACACTGACCTTAACGAGAAATCAATATCAATCGCTACGTCGCATGCTCGACATCTTGCCAGGTAGCGTGCGTGTCTATCCAACACATGGCGCTGGCTCATTCTGTGCTGCCAGTGCTGTCTCCACCACGCGCAGTACCACAATTGCGCAGGAGCGTATTGTCAATCCCGCTGTACAGGCTAAGAGCGAAGAAGATTTTGTGCGGCGACAGATTGCTGGCTACACCGCTTATCCCAGCTACTACGGTTATATGGGAAAGATTAATCAGGAGGGGCCGCGCATTCTTGGTTCACTACCGATGCCCCAGGCATATATGCCACAGAAAGTGCGCGAACAGATGCAGGCTGGTGTTCCTCTCGTTGATGGACGCACACGCGATGCCTTCGCACACGAACACATTCCAGGGTCGATCAATATTGAACTGGATAGCTCCTTTAGCACCTACGTTGGCTGGTTGCTGCCCTTTAATACCCCGCTCATGATTCTGATCGAGGATGAAGAGGGACGCCGTGAGGCCGTGGTGCAACTGATTCGTATCGGCTACGAGCAGACACAGGGCTATGTGGAGGGTGGTATTGCCGACTGGAAAGCCGCCGCACTGCCTGTCGAGAGTTTTGAGCGCATTGATCTGGACACACTCCACAAGCGTTGGAGTCAGCATAGTCCTATGACAATTATTGATGTGCGCCGCGATGATGAATGGCAAGACGGCCATATTCCCGATTCGCTGCATTTCCATCTTGGTGATTTGCCCCAACATCTTGATGAAGTGCCACGCAATACCCCCTTAGCGACCATTTGTCGCAGTGGTCATCGTGCCGAAATCGCGGCCAGTATGTTAGCCGCGACCGGACGCGAAGTCATCGCTATACAAGGTGGTGTGCCAGATTGGATTGAGAGAGGATGGCCTTCTACCACCGGCACTGAGGCACATTCGACCGTCTCCACTAGCACCGAACACGACCACACAACCCATGCGCACCCTTAATCATGCTCTTTCACAAAAGAATTTGGTCATGCCAGATGTGCTTTCCTAACAGTCGGAGGCAGACTGGCAAACCGGATATTCTGCTAGAAGCACTGGACGCGGTGCTTCTAGCAAATGCCTTACAAGCGCCACAACAATGGCTTCAACAATTTCAATGACAACATGGTCACGTCTTGATACTATTACGATGCGCCAGTTACGCGCCTTTTGCGCCGTTGTCCGCCATCTCAGCTATACACGAGCCGCCGAGGAGTTGGGTTGCCAACAGCCAACCGTCTCGGCGCTGGTAGATGACTTGGAGCGCATCACACAATTAACGCTGCTAGAACAGCGTGGGCGTCACGTAGCCCTCACCAGCGAGGGACGCGAAGTGTTTGCTCAGGCTCAACTGGTCGTCGCTGCGACTGATGAGGCTCGCTTAGTCATGGCACAATTGCGCGGGGCGGCTCAAGAGGAACTTGTGCCGTTGCGAGTCGCTGCCGATACGACCATCGTGAGCTATGTACTACCGCATTTACTTGGTGCCTGTCATCATCAACATCCTCATCGG
>JAJZEJ010000186.1 GCA_021828635.1 Chloroflexota bacterium | reverse complement strand
CCTTCATGGCCTCTTTAAGGTTGAGAGGGGCCAGTGAGTTCTGCATACGTACACGACTGGCCGCCTCGTCGATCAGATCGATGGCCTTGTCAGGCATGAAGCGGTCGGTGATATAGCGGCTTGCCATCTCAGTCGCGGCACGTAATGCCTCGTCAGTGATAGTTAAGCGATGGTGATCCTCGTAACGCGGGCGGATACCCTTGAGGATTTCAATCGTCTCCTCAATGCTTGGCTCGCGGACGATGACCTCCTGGAAGCGGCGCTGGAGAGCGGCATCGCGCTCAATATATTTGCGATATTCATCAAGGGTGGTGGCACCAATGCACTGCAACTCGCCACGTGCCAGGGCCGGCTTGAGGATATTTGCGGCATCGACCGCACCCTCGGCGGCACCAGCACCGACCAGGGTATGAACCTCGTCGATGAAGATGATGCAGTCACGACTGCTACGGATTTCCTCAATGATCTTCTTGAGGCGCTCTTCAAACTCGCCGCGATACTTGGTACCAGCGACCAATGAACCTACGTCGAGGGTGAGGAGGCGCTTACCGGCCAGGGTCTCAGGAACCTCGCCGGAGATGATACGTTGAGCCAGACCTTCCACGATGGCCGTCTTACCAACGCCCGGCTCACCGATGAGGGCCGGATTGTTTTTGTTACGGCGCGAGAGAATCTGAATGACACGCTCAATCTCTTGATGACGCCCGATCACAGGATCGAGCGTGTTAGCACGGGCGGCAGCAGTCAGGTCGATGCCCATCTGGTCGATAGTGGGGGTCTTAGAATGCTTGGCGTCGCGCTCGTGTGGTGAGCCAGACTGACTGAGTACCTGAATAGTCTGTGTACGCACCTTTTCCAGGTTGACGCCCAGGCTCTCCAGGACACCAGCGGCGATACCTTCACCTTCGCGGACCAGACCCAACAGGAGATGTTCGGTGCCGATGTAATGATGATTCAGGCGGCGGGCCTCATCAACAGCCAGCTCGATGACCTTTTTGGCACGTGGAGTCAGGCCAATTTCACCGAGAACAATGCGATCACCACGCCCAATAATAAACTCGACGGCACTGCGTACTTTGTTCAGTTCAACGCCGAGATTGGCTAACACCTTAGCCGCTACGCCCTCGCCCTCGCGGACCAAGCCCAGCAGAAGATGTTCTGTGCCGATATAGTTATGCTGGAAGCGTTGGGCCTCTTCTTGAGCCAGGCTCAAGACCTTACGCGCACGCTCCGTAAATTTATCAAATCTGTCTCTATCGTTCACCTGTTAGTCACCCCCCTTTCAGTGGCAGAGGGTGGAACCTGGCCCTCTGTGTCGCTCAGGTAAACAGCACACTTCATGATACAACATGGACTAAACAGCGTCAAGGATAACAACCGTGCCTCCCATCTGTCGCTCTACACATATTTCCGTTTAGCGAAGACCAGTGATCAGCGTAGTATCCGCTGACTTTATGGATATGGAACGTCAGCCATCAGTTTTACCTCATTGTAGCGATAATAGCTGCCGTGATTATTGTCATTATAGAAAAAGAGAAAGTTCTCTATAGAGAGAGACGTTTCTACTTCCTCTCTCAGGTTGTTTTCTGGTGAAAGATACCTGTAAGAAGAGTATATCACTTAGGGTGGTGAGAAACAAGGTGTGCAACGAAGGAACAAAGGAACAAAGGAGCCGTTGGAAAAAAATGTGTTTGTGCCAACCTTGCTATTGTCGGCACAAACACATGCACTAAATCATATTCTCAAGACTTGTGAGCAGGAATTACTGTTCAGTGTCGTCTTGTTCCTCTTTGCTGCGCTGGCGAGCAGCCGCACGGAATGCCTCCGCCATAGCAGTCATCTCACCACCATCACCCATAGAGAGATTGCCGACCAACTTCTCACCACGATCCTGCTGATGGCGTTCACGTCGCTTGGGGGTGCCATGCTCCTGAGCGGCTGGTGTGGCTTCAAGCGAGAGACTAGGAACTGGTTGCGCGGCCTCTGTCGCTGGGAGCGTTGCCTCTGCTCCTGCTGAACCCTCTGGTGTTGATGGTGTCAACTCGGCTGGTGAAGCAGGCTGGTCAGGCTCATCGACCTGGCGTAAGCTCAGGCCCAGTCGGCGGCGCTCAGCGTCAATACGCAGGATGCGCAACTGCAACTGTGTCCCTTCGTGTAGAACGGACTTGGGATCGACACCGGCTGGCAATTCGGAAAGGTGGATGAGACCCTCAATGCCATCTTCGATGCGTGCGAAGGCACCGAAAGGCGCGATCTTGGTCACGGTACCTGTGACAAGCTGACCGACTGCGTAACGTTGCTCAACCGTCGTCCAGGGATCGACCTCGGCACGTTTGATAGAGAGCGCAATCTTCTTTTTCTCTTTATCAACGCTCAACACCTGCACTTCGACCTCTTGGCCGACATGCAGTACTTCACTTGGATGGTTGACGCGGCTCCAAGCCAACTGACTGATATGCACCAGTCCGTCGGCACCGCCGAGGTCTACAAAGGCACCGAAGTTGGCGAGATTGCTCACCACGCCCTTGCGCACCTCACCGGGCTTGAGTTCATCGAGTAGCTCCTCGCGGCGACGCTGACGCCATTCCTGGACGGCCAGCCGCTCCGAGAGAATCAGGCGGTTACGCGCCCGATTGATCTCGATGATCTTCAACTGAAGTTCTTTGTCTTTCATGCTTTGGAGCTTGGCCGCGGTCTCCTGGTTCTCACCACCAGAAGCAACCTCTTCGCGCTTGAGGTTAAGTATCTGGGAGATGGGAACGAAACCGCGAATACCGGACACATCGACGATCAGGCCACCTTTGTTGTAATCGATGACCTTTGCTTTGAGCAGTTCATTGTTCTTATACTGCTCTTCCGCGATGCGCCATTGGCGCTCCGTATTAGCCCTCTTCAAAGAGAGGACGGCATGGCCCTCAGCGGTTTCGGGCTGGATCACATAGACCAGCACCTTGTCGTTGAGATGCAGTTCGTTAAACGAACCATAACCATTAGATGGAAGCTCTTTGGTAGAGAGAACGCCCTCAGACTTGAGGCCGATATCAACCAGAATCTCATCCTGGTCAATACGCACGATCACGCCCTCGACCACATCGCCGCGCTTGATGTTGATGGGACTGGCTGATGCCGCCAGCAATGCTTCCATCTCGTTTTGGTTCATTTCTTCCGATTCATCGGAAAGATTGTCGCTCTGCCCTATCGGATCATTTCCTTCAAGCATCGTCTGTACCCGCCCGCTTGTAGTATTAGCCTCTGGCTCTGTCGAAAGGTCGCCGTGCTGCTGAACTTGCATGGGTAAAAACCCCCTTCGATCCACTGTTATTGCCTTGCCCTGGGCTTTGTCCGCCAGGCTGTTAAGTAGTTTCCAAATCGCTCTTGACCGAAAGGTTGCATGCATCTGAAAATGCGAGAAACAGCACTTCAATAGTTCGGGGAGCCGTCGGGCTTAGGCTGTGTCGGGAGAGGTTGCTCAGGCGGTAGTCGTTTCGCGTGTCTGCTATCTCTTAACGATAACGATATGAGATATGTGTTGTAAACCCACAAAACCTACAGGACGATCCTACGAAACGACACCCGCAGACAGGTAAGCTCTGGCTTTGCACGCAATAAGTACCTGGATATAAGCATGTCCCCACTCGATACTCTGATTATACCAAAAGCTATTGATGAATGCAAGACAATTCCTGGCCTTTTCGCAACTCTCACCAGTGTTTTTCTATTTGTCACATTGTATCACACTGCTGCAAGGCTTTGGCGTATGCTACAATATCACTATGAATGCTCAGACAACTACTATTTTGCAGACCTTACGCGCTCGCCTGTTACCGTTGGAGCAGGCAATTGATGCCCATAAACAGATCTATGCGCCCGCAACCGAGTTCGGCTGGCAAACCAATGCACGCCACGCCGCTGTACTGGTTCCGCTTTTTGAACGAGAAGGCCAGCTCTCTTTGCTTTTTATACGCCGTGCCAGCACATTGCGCACGCATAGCGGCCAGATCGCTTTCCCAGGCGGGAGCGTCGATGCAACCGACGCCTCGGTCATCGTGACTGCTGTGCGCGAAGCTCAGGAAGAGATTGGCCTTGAGCCGCAACGGGTTGAGGTCTTAGGCATGTTACCCTCCGTCGCAACCGCCGTCAGAGATCGGA
>JAJZEJ010000541.1 GCA_021828635.1 Chloroflexota bacterium | reverse complement strand
TAGCGGTGACTTCAAAGTTATAAACCAGATAAAGGCATATTCATCGTCGCTTTTAAGAGAAGAACACCCGGATCTCCGTAGCCACCTTCCCACACCCTCGACCAGGTCGACAGCACGACGGGCGCCACCACCAGCATCAACCTCGCGGCGTGCCTCGCGCGCCTGGGGCAACGCACGTTGCTGGTCGATATGGACCCGCAGGCCAACACATCAAGTGGCATCGGGGTCGCTAAGACCGCCAAAGAATATACAATTTATGATCTCCTTGTACAGCCAAACGAAGACCTGACGATCTTTGATGTCATCGTGCCGACGCCGCGCCGCGAACTGGTCGTTGCTCCCTGCACCGTGGACCTGGCCGGTGCCGAAATGGAGCTAGTGGGCGAGATTGCCCGTGAGAGCCGCTTAAAGCAGATTCTGGAGCCGATTCGCACTCGTTGTGACTACGTCATTATTGATTGCCCACCCTCACTCGGTCTGCTAACCGTTAACGCGCTGGTTGCTGCGGATGCTGTTCTCATTCCGATTCAGTGCGAATATCTGGCACTGGAGGGGCTTAGCCAGTTGCTCAACACGATCAATATTGTCAAAAGCAAGCTCAATCCCGCTCTTGAGATAGCCGGAGTGGTGCTGACTATGTTCGATCCTCGCACACGTCTGGCCGGGGATATTGTGCGCGAGGTGCGTAGTCATTTTCCTAACGAGGTGTTTCAGACAATCATCAGCCGCAACGTGCGCCTGAGCGAGGCTCCCAGCTTCGGCAAGTCGATCCTCGACTATGATCCGACCTCGCCTGGCGCTCTCGCTTACCGCGCATTGGCTGAGGAGGTATTGGCCCGTGGCTAAGCAGAAATTTGGGTTGGGGCGTGGCCTCGATGCGCTCATCTCCGGCGCGTCCGAGGTGATTGCTGCCCAACAGCCGACGCATGTGGGGGTGGGAGGAGCGGAGGCTGTGATGGAAGTTTCCCTGGAAAGCATCATTCCCAATCCTCGCCAGCCGCGCCGCATCTTCCACGAAGATGACCCCAAGCTGGTTGAACTGAGTGCTTCCATTAAAGAGCATGGCTTAATTCAGCCTATCGTGGTGGCACGTCTGCAAGCGTTGCCACAGGAGGCCGAAAAGAGCAAGAGCAGCAATGCTGGTGCTGGCTGGTTCGATGATGTGCAAGATACTTCAACTTCGCAAATTGCACCAGCTAAAGATGCTATTCTCTATCAAATCATCGCTGGCGAGCGCCGTTGGCGGGCCTCACGGCTGGCCGGATTGACGCACGTGCCGATAGTGATCAAAGAGGTCACGCCGCAACAGATGTTGGAGATGGCGCTAATCGAGAATATTCAACGGGCCGACCTCAATCCTATTGAAGAGGCGCTGGCGTATCAGTCGCTTATTCAAGATTTTGGCATGACACAGGAGATGGTAGCGCGGCGCGTTGGCAAAGATCGCTCTACCATTACCAACTCGTTACGTCTGTTACAACTTGCACCCAAAGTACGCGAAATGCTGATGAACCAGCCTGCATCTTTTACCGAAGGACACGCACGCACACTTGTTGGCATTGCCCGCGACGAAGACCAGATTACCGCGATGAATAAGATCATTGCCCTGCATCTGAATGTGCGACAAGCGGAAGAACTGGCGGCGCGTATCAAGGCTGGACAGGAGCAGGAAGAGACACTGGAGCAACTGATGCCTGCACCCGTAAAGGTACCAGAAATAAGTGAATTGGAAGCCCAATTCCGCGACGCCCTGATGGTCAAGGTCGATCTCAAGCGCAGCGCCAAAGGCAAAGGGACTCTTATCCTACATTTTAACGATCAGGACGAACTGGAACGTTTATATAGCCGATTGGTAAAACGCGAAGAGTAAAGCTTGAGAGGGGTTTGTATGACAACGGCAGAACGTCCATTTGAGAAAGCGCGGCGCAAGATGGTCGCCGCCCGCATCGAGTTTATGGGGCAACTGGCAAAATTTAACAAGGAGGAGTTGGCCCTCTACCCATCAGAGGGCGAATGGTCGCCTTTGCAGCTGGCCTATCATCTCTATGTCGCTGATGGCCTGGCACTAGAGCAGATGCAGCGCATTCAAAACGAGGAGAATCCACTGATTCCCAATTTGAGCGAGAAGACACCTGAAGAGACGCGCAAGTCGGAGCCACCGGCCTCCCTGGATGTTGTGCTGGCAGGCATGGCGGCGCGGCGCGAAGAAATTTTTCGCTTTCTCTCAGAACTGCCCGACGAAGCCTGGGAACGTCCGTTTCATTCAGAAGAATGGGGCGAGCGCAAATTCTACCAAATGATTAATATTCTGCCTGCCCACGACCAGCAACACGCCCAACAGTTGGCGATGATGAAAGAAGCGTAAGGGAGTGATTTATCACGCCCTATGAGCGGATCGACGGGCAAGCAGAGCGTGATAAATCACTCCCCTACATGATTTCCTGGCGTAGTTGATCTAAAAATGCACGCATAAAGGCGACGCGCTGCTCTGCCAGGACCATACCGGTTGCGGTGGTCATCGTCTCTGTGAGCTTGAAAAGCTTACAATAGAAGTGGTCAAGTAAATAGCGTTTGTCGTCTAGTTCGTGCTGTTCGGCGAAGGGATCGCCGGGATGATAGCTGAGCGTGTGTTCGCTAGCACGCATCACGCCCACGACGGCCCAGCGTATGATGCCAATAGCTCCTAGCGCATCTAAGCGGTCAGCATCACGTACCACACGTGCCTCCAATGTGTGTGGTTCAATGCCTTTGCTGAAGCTATGTGCGAGAATAGCATGGAGTATGGCTTCTTGCTGTTGTGTTGGTATACCATACTTATGCATGATCTCGCTTGCCATTGCCGCTGATAGATCGGCATGGTGTGTATTGCTAGCATGTTCTGCTGCACGTCCTAAATCGTGCATGAGTGCGGCCATGCCAACAATAAAACTGTTTGCGTGTTCCTGTTGTGCAATGTGTAAGGCGAGTGTATAGACGCGATGAATGTGTTCCCAGCCATGTGCCAGGTCCACGATACTACTGAAACGCTGTTGCACTTCGGCGCAGGTCTGTGCTAGCACCTGCTCTTCGTTAAAGACTGTTTCCATAGGCAATAGGAGCTGCTGCTCCGTCCTTTCGGTAAAATAATATTCTGCCGCTCTATTATATACCATGTTGCGGGTGTCCTGTATACTGGAATCAAAGATGGAGTGTTTCGGGATACGCGAGTTGGACACATAGCACGCCTCGGAACATGCCCTCATATTCGTCTCTATTGTCTCTATCATCTCTATCGTCGGTTGCATACTATATATTAAGCAGGCAGAGGAAAACATATGTATTCTATGCGCGATGCACATTGCCTTGTAGGAACAACTCTTATGGATTTGCAAATACCTTCTACTATAGATAACATGCAAAGCAAACAAGAAAATACAAAGTCGGGAGTTGGCGTGATTACCGTGTTGTTGGCCGATGACCACGCACTGGTGCGAGAAGGTCTGCGCCAATTGCTGAAATTGGAGAAAAATATAGGTGTCATTGGCGAAGCCTCTGATGGACTCGATGCCTTACAGCAGATACGCCATCTGCGACCGCATGTCGTATTAATGCACGAACAAATGCCTATAATTGATGGCATTCTGCTCACACGTCAGGTAACGCAGGAGTTACCTTCGACCGCCGTTATTATGCTGACAATGCATCGCCAGCAGCAGCAGATGTTGCAGGCCATGCAATATGGGGCCAAAGGCTACCTGCTCAAAAGCGCCTCTATCCGCGAGGTTGCTCAGGCCATCAGACAGGTTCACGAAGGTGGAACATATGTAGAGCCTGCATTGACCAACGTGATTGTCAACGAGTATCGGCGTCTTGCTGATGGCGCAAGTGGTGGTGATGCACTCGCTACGCTCTCAGAACGCGAAGTGCAAATTATCCGCTACCTGGCACTGGGCATGAGTAACAAGGAGATCGCGGATGAACTGGCCTATGCGGAGAAGACGGTCAAGAATTATCTCTCGATCATTTTTCAGAAACTACATTTACGTGATCGCACGCAAGTGGCCCTCTTTGCGCTTCGTCATGGCCTCTTGCCGGAGGATATTCCGTCGTAGGGGGTCGAGTATCGCGCCCGCCCAGACCCGCTAGCTCAACGTCAATTGCAAACTCAGCTAT
>JAJZEJ010000807.1 GCA_021828635.1 Chloroflexota bacterium | reverse complement strand
GACATGCAGTATCTCACGGGCGTCAAATTGTTCTAAGAGTGTTGGTAGATCGGCATTGCTCAGCATGTTAGGAAGTGGAGCATGGTCTAAACGTGCCGAAACATGATAGCTGGCACGGTCGGTCTCGTAATGGGCGCGAGCAAAAATGTAGATGTCGCGCAAGAGGGGGGGTTCTAGCGCGGCAATCGTGCGTAATGCTTCCAGATAGCTGGTACCCGCCGTTTTCAGATGCACCATGCCACGTGTTTGGCGAACCGCTGGCTCATAAATGCTGAATTTATCTGAGCCAGAGTGCAGGCTGAGTTTGTATGGCCCCAGCGTGCGAGCGATAGCAGCATGTACGGCCATATCCGCTTCAAAAGCCGCCACATCACCGATATAGTCAACACCTTTCTCGAATTGTCCGATGTAGCGCGGAGCCAGACTAACGCAGCGCACCTCTAATCGGCGCAATTCGTTGGCAATGTAGATATGTTCAGCGTGGCTTGTCGGTGTCTCCGTTTCATCGACCGAGACCTCGACCTCCCAAGCATTGACAGTATTGACTGTCGCCAGATGCCGATACAGACGAGCAACATGCGCAATGGCTCGCCCATATTTGACAGCTGCACGCATGAGGATATCTTCATTGAAGTGAATAGTGTACTGCTCACACTGTACGGGGTGGGTGAGATAACGCGCCATTAATGCAGTGGGCGTATCTTCTAGTTGCTGCCAGGGCAGAGCATCCCAGCGAACATGCAACGTATTCGCACTCATGCTATCAGCCGCGCTCTCGACATAGTCTCCTGGGTCAAAGGTATAGAAGGTATAGCCAGAGGCAACGCAACGTTCAATGTCCTCTGGCGTTTTGAGGTGGTCGGCATCCGCACCAAAGCCGGAGCGCCATCCCTCGGCGAAGACACCCCACATGGCATCATCTAGCACCTGCTGCGGCGTGCGACCCGTGCGGCTCATCTCGCGTATCGATTGTTGTGCAGGTAGTGGAATGATCTGTCCACCAGCTGCTCGCATGGCACGCAGATGACCGGGTGTTGCCAAACCGAGACGATCACCGAGTCCCGCTCCCGTCTGTAATCCCAGCACGGTCGGGCGCAACCACGCAATTTGTGAACGGAGTGCGGCGGCATTATGCGCGTTCAATGGACAAAGTAGCAATATTTGTTCGCCTGCCGTATGGGCTTCACCCTCAAAAGCGGCCAATGGCGCTGCCCCCGGCATTGCCTGCACCGCCAACATACGCTGCTCACTGCCCTGCGCCATAGCGGCCAGCGCATAGACTACACCATTCTGCTCCGTGACTGATGCCTCTTGTATGGGAAGTCCGGTAAACATAATTATTTCCTTTCTACCACTCAATCATGGCTTTGATGACTCCACTCGCGGGGTCAAGCCATTGCTCAAAGGCATCAGTCATGTTTTCGGATATGGCGCGGTGCGTAATCCAGAGTGCGTCATTGACTTGACCGCTTTCAAGGGATGCCATGACGTGACGGAAATCGGCTCCGGTCGCGTTGCGGCTACTATAGAGCGTCAGTTCACGCTGATGAAAATGCGGGTCATGGAACGTGACATCACCCTGGAACAAGCCTACAAAGACCAAGCGACCACCATGTGCCACGTATTGAAAAGCGGCTTGCATTGACTGCCGATTGCCGGTAGCATCGAAAACCAGTGTCGGCAGGTCATCGCCCATCACGGTTTGCAGCGTCTCCAGTGGATTATCGCGCCCATCCAGACACGTCACCTGCGGCCACAGGTGCTGGCAGAAGGCGAGGCGTTGCGGACTGATATCCATGACCATCACATCAGCGCCGGTGAGTAGCGTGAATTGTGTTACCGCTAGCCCAATGGGGCCAGCACCCACGACTAGTACATGCTCACCAGTGGTTGGCACACCTCGTGAGACAGCATGCGCCCCGATGGAGAGCGGCTCAACCAGCGCGAGTTGCTCAAAGGTCAATGCTGAGGATGGATGCAGCTTGGCGAGCGGAACCAGCGCCATTTCACGCATGCCACCATCAATGTGAACACCAAAAACTTTGAGGTTGACGCAACAATTGGGCTTACCACGACGGCAGGTCGGGCAGTGACCGCAATTGAAATATGGCTCGACAGCACAACGCATTCCAGGAAGCAGCCCATGCGCCTGTGAACCAACTGCAACGATCTCGACACTCACCTCGTGGCCCAGGATGCGCGGATATGAGAAGAAGGGCTGCTCACCGCGAAAGGCGTGAAAATCTGTTCCGCACACTCCCACCTTCCGAATACGCACAAGAGCTTCTTCCGGCCCCGGCTCACGCGGCTCCTCCATCCGCACAGGCAACCATTGACCGGGCGTCTCCAAGATCATCGCTTTCATCACTACTCTTTCCCTTCCTTAATAGTGTACAAAACATATACCTTGCTTAGAGGGTACGCCATGAATACTGTGGAGCATAACCTAGCAGCCTGCGTGCCTTGCGAATAGAGAGTAACGTCTCGAAGGTTTCAATCTCAGTTTTTAATGGTACTCCAGGAAAAACCTCCGCCAGCAGTTCGCAGCTGGGGCGATTCATGACTGTATCCGCAGCCGCTATAATGAATGCCTCGGCCCCACTAATGCCAGCTTCCAGGCCCAAACGGCAACTTTGAGCGACATCACGCGCATCAACATAGCCCCACAGGTTCCACTTACGCAGATGCGCGTCCTCTGAGAAGGCGGGAAAGCGTTCGTAATCGTGTGGCTCCATGATATTTGAGAAGCGCACCCCAACAAATGGGATACCACTGCGCCGATTGAACTGACGCGCCATTTCCTCACTGATAACTTTAGAGAGCGCATAGCTCGATTGGGGATATAATGGATGTTCCTCATCAATCGGCGCGTAGACAGGTTGCTCACGCTCAAAAGGCAAACCCAACACGGTCTCACTGGAAGCCCAGACGACACGCTGCATATGTAGTAGCATGGCGGCGTTAAAGATATTGTATGTGCTGAGCGTGTTATTGCGAAAAGTCACTTCTTCGGTCTGAAGGCCAGGAGCCGGAATAGCACCCAGATGAACAACAGCATCCACACCTTGCAGCGCCTCGATAACCTGTCCCTGGTCGGTCAAATCCACTTTTAGATAACGGCTGATGCGCTCACGTGGCGGGAGTTGGTCAATATTTAAGACATCGTAATGATGTTCAAGCAGGTCTTTAATAACCGCACGTCCGGCCTTGCCACTTCCTCCAGTAACAACGATCTTTTTCATCTTTTTTCTTGCTCCTCTTTTTTACCTAAGAGAATGTTGGTGTAGGGGCATGATTTATCACGCCCTGTTCGCCTCCCGACGAGGTTCGAGGGCATGATAAATCATGCCCCTACGATTTCATATCAAGATTGAGAGTGCATGCCACAACTCGTCTGGTATGGGATACTGTGCGAACGTGACTGTTTCTGTGACGCGCTCCGGTCGGGTGATACCCACAACGGTTGAGACGATGCGCGGGTCACGCAGCGAAAATTGCAGGGCCAACGCTGCCAGAGGAACATCGTATCGTTGGCAGAGCGTCTCGATCTGGCGTGTGCGTTCAATCATCGCTTGTGGAGCCTCATCATACATATAGCGCGGATACGCCGCCGCACCCTTCGCCAGTATGCCACTACCATAGGGCGCGGCGTTGATGGCAGCTACGCCATGCTTCTGACAGACATTCCAGAAGGCATCAGCCTCGGTGTTGAGTAGTGTGTAGCGGTTATGCGAGATCGCCACAGAGAACAGATCGGTTTCCACGAAGCGCGTCATAAGATCAATAGGGCCACCTGCGACTCCAAGATGCTCAATCAGTCCCTCTTGCTGACAGCGCAGTAACTCCTCGACAGGTCCATCGGGAGCCATCGCTTGCTCAAAGGGAATATGCTCAGGATCATGCAGATAAAGCAATTGCAGGCGCTCAACACCGAGCAGACGCAAGCTGCGTTCAACGCTCCGGCGCATCTGTGGGCCTGTAAACTCGCCCGTATGCAAGTCGCGGTCAGCTTTGCTAGCCAGCACGAAGCCAGATGGCAAACCGCCGAGTTCGCGTAGCACTATCCCTATCCGCCGCTCGCTTTCACCATCGCCAGAGGATGCCGCCGGATCAGCAAAATTGATCGGGCTGGCAAAAATGGCGCGAATGGTCGCC
>JAJZEJ010000078.1 GCA_021828635.1 Chloroflexota bacterium | reverse complement strand
GTTGCCCTTGACCGCGTTGTGCGGGCGGCGGAACACCTCAATTTGGGAGCTGACGAACTGCCACGCTGGCGTATGGTACGCGATCAAATCCGTGCTGATGTTCTAGCGCATGGCTATAATACCGCTATCGGTGCATTGACGCAATCCTATGGTGATGCCGCGCTCGATGCCTCGAACCTGGTATTACCTCTGGTGGGTTTCATCGCGCCGGATGATCCACGCATGCGCTCTACTGTAGATCGCATCATGGAGAAATTGACTGATGAGCGTGGTTTTGTTTTCCGTTATCATAACGGTGATGGATTAGTAGGTTCAGAAGGAACATTCACCATCTGCACCTTCTGGCTGGTAGACAATCTGGCAATGCAAGGGCGCGTTGATGAGGCTCGTTCACTCTTCGAGCGCATCCTGGGGTATGCTGGACGGCTTGGTTTGTTCTCTGAGGAGATCGATTCGCGCAATAATACGGCACTTGGTAATTATCCGCAGGCATTTACTCATATTGCACTTATCAATAGCGCCTATAATCTGAAGAAAGCCGAAATGCGCGTGGCCGAGCAACATACAGACCCCCTGATTGCCGCAATTAAACTACACAAACAGCCCTAGTACAGATGTAAAAAATGCGTTGGCAATGAGAAGCAGGATGACTCATTATCATCCTGCTTCTTCATGTTTGTTCTAACGTGCGTGCTTTTTCCCTTTCTCGTGTTATACTTGCTTTGTACGTGAAGATATTTCTGTACGCTGACTCATACTATAGCAGGAATGGCGTCAGGAAATTCTCAAGGTAGGGCAAGAACGAGTAAAAAATTACGATAGGATAGGGGAATGAGAGTGTATGCAGTCTGTTCGTTATCCAACAGCTAGCTTGAAACCGTATCGGGAAGAACCACTCACAAAAGGGCATTTATGGGTGTTCTCAGGTTCCTTACAGCAACCGCCGTACTGGATTGAGGCAGGGTCCCTGGCTGATATTAAATCAGCGAAAGGGCAGTTTGTTGCACGTGGCTATTACAATCCTTATACTGATATTGCTCTGCGCATTCTGACTTTCAACAAAGAAGAAGTAATTGATGTCGAGTTCTTCCGCAGGCGCATTCGCCATGCACTAGAGCGCAGGAATACGCTAGCGGCGACGCAGACCAACGCTTATCGCTTAATTAATGCCGAAGGGGACGACTTACCTGGCTTAATCGTAGATCGTTATGCCGATATTTTAGTAATGCAGATTCATACATTGGGCATGGAACGTCTGCGCGAATTGGTGATCGAGGCTCTTTTACAAGAGATCGAAATAGAAGGTATCTTGCTGCGCAACGATGTACAGATACGCCGCCGCGAAGGGCTGGAACTAGCAGAAGCTGAAATTGTTGCGGGTGAGGTACCGGAATATATTACGATACAGGAAAACGGTATCTCTTTTATCGTAGACCCCTGGCATGGTCAGAAAACCGGCTTTTTTCTCGATCAACGTGATAAACGGGCCGCACTGCGCACATACGCGCCAGGGAACCGTGTCTTGAACTGCTTTAGCTATACGGGTGGCTTCTCTGTCTATGCGGCCATGAGTAGCGAGGAAACGCATGTGACGAGCGTTGACATCTCTGCTCCGTCAATGGGGCTGGCAATTCAACAGTTCAAACTCAATGGTCTTGCTCCAGACCAGCACGAATTTCTTATAGCCGATGTCTTTGAATATCTTGAGGTTGCGCATGAAGGCAATGAGCTATTCGATGTTGTCGTGTTGGATCCGCCAGCTTTTGCCAAAACGCAGCACGCGAAAAATCAGGCATTACAAGCCTATCAACGCCTGAATCAGCTTGGTTTGCGCGTGCTACGCCATGGTGGTATTTTGCTCTCCTGCTCCTGTACCGGCGTGGTCAGTATGCATGATCTGCGTGAGGCATTAATGCAGGATGTACAACTTTTACGTCGTCAGGTTCAGATACTGGATACCTATACCCACGGCATCGACCACCCGATCAACCCGTCTATGCCAGAGACAGCGTACCTCAAAGCTATCTTTTGCTGCGTAAAATAACTGGCTTATGGTGAGGATATGACATTCATAAGAAATGTCATATCCCCGCGCTTGTGCGATATTAGTGTCCTACGGCCTTGATGCGCTCAGGACGGCGAACGAAGTAGTAGAGGAGCGCCCCGAGTAGAGGTACGAAGATGATGAGCAGGAGCCAGGCAATCTTGTCGTTGCCCTCCGATGGCTCTTTCGTGATGCAATCAACAAGTATCCAGACCCAGATAATAGTGGCGAAGCCCATCAGGCCGTCACGCCCAAACAAAAGCAGATGGAGTAGTAGTATCAGTGGGTTAAGTTGCATTGTCGTGTCCTTCCGTTCATGCATACATCATTCATTGTTTGCCAGAGAGGTGCCATTGAGAGAGGATAACCAACCTTTCTACGAACACACGGGTAAAAAGTTGTGTTATGCGCAAAGAATTACCAATGTAGTAGGCGTTTTTCTCACTCCGGCGTGCCATCCATAAATTCAGCCTATAAGTTCTTGACAAATCTCTTTTCACAGAGTACTCTATGTTGCAGAGTACTCTGGTTATGAGAAAAGATAACCTGAAAAGGAGTGACATAATGAATATCACACCGGAAGAAGCACAGATGGCGTTGAACGATATTCGGCGTTTAACCGATAAAACACAGTACGTATCTAAAGTTTGGGCATTCTATATGGTGTTGTGGGGATTAATTTGGACAGTTGGTTTTCTTGCCTCACAGATGCAGCCCAACCTGATTGATTGGATATGGTATACGATGATTGGAATTGGTATGATTGGATCTGCTATTCTAGGGGTTATCCAGAGTAGGCAAGCACGTCTGGCTCCTGGGTCACAGGCCGCTTTCATTAACTCGCGCCTGGGGATTTCTCAAGGTTTGCTCTACATCTTTGGATTTCTCTGGCTCTTCCTTTTTACTCTCTCACCCTTGCAAATAGGTTTATTGTGGATTACCATCACAATGCTCGGTTATATTCTGACCGGCGTTTGGCTGCGAGAATCCCTCTATATTGGCTTTAGTGTCGGTGTCATTATAATGGCAATTGTGGGCTATTATCTGGTACCGCACTACTTCTGGCTGTGGGTAACAATTTTTGCTGGTCTACCAGTAGCAGGTCTGGGCCTTTACTGTTTGAGGAAACGATAATGGCGCATCTCAATGAGATTATCCATCAGCCAGTCCGTTTACGCATTATGGCGATAGTAACGGCTCTTGCGCCAGAATTGCAGGTAACATTTAACTATCTGAAAGATACGCTTGATCTGACTGATGGCAATCTGGGCGCACACCTGCATAAATTGGAAGAGGCAGAGTATATCAAGATCACCAAAACCTTTGTGCGCAACAAGCCACAAACGTATGTTGAGGCAACGCAAGCTGGTAGAGTGGCGTTTGCTGAGCATAGCGCCGCTCTTAAAGAGATACTGGAAGGTAGCTCATCTTTGGCACAGCAAGGAGTAGCCGATACCGAGAAGGGACGGATATGATGAATGATATGCTTAAAGAGCATCAGGTGAAACTCGATGTCACACCAGCTGATGCGCTGGTGGATGAGCCGGTTGCTATTCATCTCTCTGGCTTGAGGACTAGCCAGGAAGTAAAGCTGTGGGCGCGGGCGCGTGATCTGTATGATGAGATATGGGTCTCTTCCGCAACTTTTGTCGCAGATGATAACGGTACAATTGATGTAGCTGCGCAAGCGCCAAAAGACGGCAGTTATCACGAGGCTGATGCTATGGGTCTCTTCTGGTCAATGAGACCTGTACAGAAGAAAGCCTCAACATTCTTTTCGACGGGGGCATTGAAGCCAGTCGCAATAGACATGATTGCGGAAGTTGATGGCAAGGGCGTTGCTGGAGCGCAGCTGATCCGGCGTTTCGTGGCTGGTGATGTGGTACATGAGCGTGTACAAGAGCAGGGATTGGTTGGTGTCTTCTGCTATCCCGCGCGTTCTGTCCCACTACCTGCTATTATTGTGCTGCCTGGCTCTGATGGGCAGATATGCGAGAATCAGGCGGCCTTGCTGGCATCACGTGGCTTCGCAGCTCTGGCGCTGGCCTATTTTGGCGCGGAGGGCTTGCCAAAAAATCTGGTACATATTCCCCTGGAATACTTTGAGACGGCTATCCAATGGT
>JAJZEJ010000732.1 GCA_021828635.1 Chloroflexota bacterium | reverse complement strand
GACACATCGTCCTGAAAATACCGTGATTGGTATCACTGGCTCCTCACGTTACTATGACCTGCTACCATCTGGGATGGATGTCTTGAAACTCCCTTCGTTTCTTGGCTATGATGAAGAAGGAGCCATTAGAACGGAGGCTATCCTTTCTATTACAAAAAAGGAGTTCCAGCATATACGCGAAAATCTACTCGCCTCTTTCATGCGTGATTTCCGCCCACATGCCCTGATCGTTGACTACAATCCACAAGGCAAGAGTGGCGAATTGTTGCCCGCGATTGTCAATTCCCCGACAACAAAAAAAGTACTCGGCCTGCGTGGTATCCTGGATTCGTTTGCCGCCACGAACGCCGATTTTTTCAACCCGCGTATGGTTTCGTTCATTCAAGAGCATTTCTCCGCTATCCATGTGTATACCGATCCACGCATCTTCTCGCTAGAAAACTACTACCACACACCACCGGAGATCAACCGCATGATACGCTATACCGGCTATGTTACCCGTCCAACGGTTGCCAATCAAGTAGAGGCACGCGCTGTTCTGCACCTCGATCCTGATGCACGTATTATCGTTGTCAGTTTCGGTGGTGGTCAGGGAACCGAGCAGCTTTGGGATGCGGTGATCGCGGCGTTGACAGATATACGCCATCGTTTTGACGCTGCTTATCTAGTAGCCGGTCCATATCTGGAGCCACCCGCCTATGAACGCATCCGCACGCAGATTGCTGCATATCCCACATGGCAGTGGTGTCGCATGCTCAATCCACTGCAAACCTGGATGAAGGCGAGTAACCTCTTCATTGGCGCTGGCGGCTATAACACGCTGGCTGAGGTTGTTACTACCGGTACCAATGCCCTCATTATTCCACGCCAACTCAACGAGCAGGAGCAGGCTATGCACACCGCCCGCCTGGCTGAACTGCGTATCGTGCGCCTCACAACGATGGAAGCATTTCTGTCTCAGAACGCCTCTGTACTCTTAGAAACTTGCCTGGCCGAACCTTATCCATCCCTATCGTTCGGACCAGTTGCCACCGATGGCGCTATGCAAAACGCCCGCCTGCTTGAGTCTCTGCTCGGCTCAACCGCAAACGTGCCAGCAGCTACATGCCTTTAGGTGACGTTCGTTCTTTTCAGCTAGCATAGAAATCCTACAAATAAGGAGAAAAAGATGAATCCTGCTACTCGACAAGGTGTACCAAAGGTCGCGTATATCATTAAGTGCTTTCCACGCCTCTCTGAAACTTTCATTCTGCATGAAGTGCTGGAACTAGAACGGCAAGGAATGCCATTGCGCATTTTCTCCCTGTTACCAACAACAGGAAAGATCAATCGCGCAGCTGAGGATGTACAATCTCAGATTACCTACGTCCCTCATCTCCTCTGGGCAGGACTGCCTGTATTACTACCGGCTACATTCAGGCGCATACGCCAAGCGCCGTGGATTACCATCTCGGTCTGCCTGGCTATGATAGTGCGCATGCATCATCCCTCGATATTCAGGAAGCTGCTTCAGTCCATGTATATCGCGGAACAACTCGAACGCGAAGGTATTACGCATATTCACGCCCATTATGCGAATACTCCCACTACCCTGGCTTTCATCATTCATGAGCTAACGGGCATCCCCTATAGCTTTACGGCCCATGCCAAAGATATCTACCTCTCCAAGAAACAGGCATTAGCTTATCGCATTCAACATGCACAGTTCGTTGTAACCTGTACAACATATAACCAGCGATACCTGAAGCGTGTGAGCGAGACGCTGCTTTATACCCCTATTCATCGTATCTATCACGGCCTTGATGTGAGCGCATTTCCTACCAATAGCACGCCATCACTGATCACACCCGAACCTCCACTCATTCTCTGTGTCGCACGCCTGGTTGAAAAGAAAGGTCTTCCCTACCTGCTCGAAGCCTGCCACTACCTCAAAGAGCAAGGGTACAACTTTCGCTGTCGCATTATTGGTGAAGGGCCGCTACGTTCTCAACTTGAGCAACGCATAGATGAACTGGCTTTACGTGAGTATGTCAAACTATGTGGGGCGCAAGTTCATGAACAAGTTATCGAAACCTATCGGCAGGCCACATTGAAGGTGTTGCCGTGCGTCATTGGCGAGAATGGAGATCGTGACGGTATTCCGAATGTCCTGGTTGAGGCGCTTTATATGGGTGTGCCAGTTGTCTCGACCCCTGTTTCTGGCATTCCCGAACTGATTACGTCCGAAGTTAATGGTCTGCTGGTCGAGCCACGCAATGGAACTGCGCTGGCTGTAGCAATTGCCCGCCTGCTTGATGATGCACTATTACGACGGCTGCTAGCTGAAGCAGGGCGGCAGAGCGTACTAGCTCACTTCATAACACAACGCAATGTAGAGCGTCTCAAGCAGATTTTCGATGCAGAGATCATAGCACAGCAGAACGTTGAGCAAGAAGAAAGCCAGATTCAATCACTGCATTATTCCGGCATCTCATGATAATAGCAGTGTACAATCCAGCATTGTCAAGACGAACCACTTACTCAAAAGTGGTTCGCTTTCTTCTACCTCATGCCAGTAACTCCGCCTCGTTCAGAGGACCGAGTGCCGTCAGTACCTGCTTTTCACGAATGGGGAAACGCTGCAAGGCACGCATCACATCGGCGGTTGTGATCTTCTCTACACGCTCGATCTCCTCCTCAACCGTAATCAGGCGACCTTCCGTGACCCAATCGTTGGCGATAGAACGCATACGTGAGAACGTTGATTCGCTGCTGAGAACCATCGAACTGATCCATTTGTCTTTGGCACGTTGCAGCTCATCGGCGAAAATGCCATCGGCAAGCAGGCTATCCAGTTCGGCGCGGAGCAGTTTCAGCACACGTGGAGCCTCTTCTGGTGTCGAGTTGGCCTCCATCAGCATGATGCCCGTTCCCTCCATCGCCCAGATACCGGCGCTGGAGGACTCGGCTAGACCCTTCTGATAGATGTTCCAGTACAGACGCGAGCCATCGCTATCGCCCAGGATGCTGCCGCCGAGAGCTGCCGCGTAGTAATCGGGGTCTTTGACATCTACAGTGGGCATAGCGAGGAGCATGATCTGCTGCTTGAGCTTTTTATCGACCATGACATTGTTGATAGGTTGTGCTGGTTCATAGTGTGAGACATCACGTCCACTTTCGCCGGTGCGCCAGTTGGTACAATAGTGTTCGGCCAATTCTAGCACGTGTTGCCAGTCAAAATTGCCCGCAACCGACAGAATGAGATTGTTGGCGGCATAGCGTCGGCTCCAGTAATCGCGCATCTGCCCGATTTTCATAGCCCGAATGCTCTCAGGCGTCCCCAGCACATCGTGGCCCAGGGGATGATCGCCAAAGTAGGTTTGCATCAGGCGACGATACGTGGTGTTGTACGGCTGATCCTCTGAACGCGCAATCTCGTTGACGATGACCTCTTTCTCTGTCTCGAAATCCTGCTCATCCAGGCGTGGATACATCATATCGCTGAGTAGTGCCAGGGCGCGATCCAGGTATTCGCCCAGCACACGCGCATAGTAAACGGTAGACTCGTGCGAGGTAAAGGCATTGAGTTCCGCACCTATCTTGTTAAATTCTAGTGTGATCTGTTGCCAGTCGAGCGTCTGCGTGCCTTTGAACATCATATGCTCAAGGAAGTGCGAGACACCCGCGATGGTGGAATCGTATTCATCGCGCGACCCCGTGCGCACATGATATGAAACGGCAACCGACTCAAAATCTGGCATCGGTTGCGCGACAATTTGCAGACCATTTGGCAAACGATGCGTATGAAACACAGTACCGGTAGCTGTGGATTCCGACATTGCGTGTTGCTCCTTTGGAGGCTCGTAGAGGCGCGATTCATCACGCCCTATTCACATATCGAGCAGATACGAGGGCGTGATAAATCGCGCCCCTACGTCATAATGCATGATAGCCTTAGAAAGAGGAAGATGTCAAATGCGTGTGGATGACTTAGCATAGCCATGCACGGCACCCACAAGGGGTGTCACTACATGTATTCTTACATTAAATGCATGCTATATGTAGTGACACCCCTTGTGGGTGCCATGTTAATGATGCCATACACAAGTACCAGTACCAGGCTTTGTAGCGACCGCTACACCGTCACACCCCCTCAACTAGAGCCTGAACCGGCGGTACAGCCATAGCA
>JAJZEJ010000733.1 GCA_021828635.1 Chloroflexota bacterium | reverse complement strand
GGACCGGTTCACCGCGTCCGCCTTGCCCAAGCATTCATCACGCCCAAGCATAAACGGACGCGATACATCGGTCCCTACGCCGAATTTCCCTCAGAAGAGGGGGTTATTGGCTAACTCGATGGATGATCGAAACCATCGTAAGGTGTGTTGAGGTACGGGAAGCTCGATAAGTAGGTCAGACCGCTCGACGATGGTGTGACGCCATCAGTGACCAGCGATGCAGCACCGTCGGGCTTATAGCTTGGGGCAACCAGAGCGTAGGTGACACCAGCGAGAGCGCGTAGCTCAATGGTGACAACATCATCAAAGACACGACGACCATTCGGGAAGCCAGCTAGGTCGCCACCCAGAATACCCAGGATGTTCGGGTTCGACGATGGCGCAATCGCCATGTTCAGGCGTAGCAGATCGGCCTGTGTCGAGCCAGTGTAGTTCTGGAAATTCGGGATGATGCCAGATGGAATACCGGTGAGCAGGATAGCGAGCAGATCGGCACGCTTGGCTTTTGAGGCATCCAGGGCTGCTAGATTGGGGAACACTTTAGGATAGAGAACCGGAATCAAGCCCGCGACTTCAGGATTCGCATAGTATTGTGCGAACTGAGAATCATCTTTGGGCTGCATCATATTCCACCGGTTCTTCTTCCCTAGTGGGATGATGACCTCATTAATCAGAGGATTGGCAAGACGCGAGACCTGCATCCACGGTCCAACAGCATTAGCAGTATCTCCGTTATTATCATATACCTTCATCTTCTGGCGGCTTGACGATCCCCACACGCCAATCACCGATTTGGCATCTTTCGGGTCTGTAGGGTTCCAACCATTAGAGGTTAGTTGGGTCTTGGGAATCTGGATGGCAATTGAGTGAACGTTGAGGAACTGAGTTCCATTCACACCACTGGCAGCAGGGCTGGGAATCAGGTGTAGATTCTGGAATGGGCGCAGGTCGAGCAGATCAAAAACCGCTCCCAGGTCCACATAGAAACCCTCAGCACGTTGCCCCGCAAATACCTTGACGCCATTTGACAACGTGTGAATAGCTTGCTGGGCCAATGAAGCATAATTGGGTGTGGAACGTGGTCCAATGTTACACGGTGGACATGGTAGTCCGGTTGCCAGAACAGTACTACTACCATTCTCAATCTTGGTCACGCTATAGAATTGTGGCCTGTTCCAGTTCGCACTGCCAATAGAGGTGATCTGACCTGTATTGTAGAGAAACGTAGCAGGATTGCGGGTCTCCGTGTGGAAACGGAATTGATAGGTGATGTTTGAGCCTGCATCCGCATCATTATCGATGTGGATTTCGTACAAGACATCCTCACCAAATTCAAAGAAGTTCGGACCACCATCTGGACCCTCTAAGGGAATATAATTGGTGATGATCGTCACGGTATCCGGCTGATCCGGGCTAACGAAGGCATACGTATCGGTATTATCGGCTACCGGATCTTTGGAAATTTCGGGTGCCTCACGATGTGATGACATGAATTTACCTCACATACAAATTGTAGAATCCCCCATCCCCTCAAGAACGAGAAGTGGGCTTAATGGACGCTGTTCAAGATCTGGCGAACCAGGGCCGGGTTCTGGATGATAATCTCCTGCTGTCCGAGCATGATGTGAACCTCACCTTTTGTCACATCGCCGACATAGGCCGCTAGAGGCCCCATTGACGAACTAGCTGGAAGCAGAGTTGCGTCAGTAGTCTCAGCAACTGCCGAGGCTGCGGAAGCTTTGCTTCCGTCGTAGTGTAAGCCAGTGAAGAGTGCTGCTGCCCCGCCAACCGCTACTGCGCCAGTAGAGGTGGTCACTAACAGCTTACGTCGTGTCATTTTTGCCATTCTATTACCTTTCTGTCAAAGGAATTAGTACGCTTCCATGTTGTTTGCGTATCTGTAATAGTTATACGTCATCGGATGGCTGGTTAGATGTGTCATTCAGGTTAAATTTATGTAATTTCTAAAAGACTAGTAGTTTTTTCTATTCTCCGGCGATTACTATTTTTGTATTGTGTCACACAAGAAAAGTATCTAACAATCAATATGGTTACATAAAACCGAATGTACGAAAAATATTATAACTTAGATCTGTTTCAGGTTAGATATTTTCCATAAGTCCTATTGAAAAGCTCATGTATATATAGTAAACTCTGCTATAGAACCTTTCGGAACGTATGCGAAAACGAGAGGTGCCAAGTTTCTATCACATTTAATGGCCCGTAATCATCTCCGCTACAATCTTGCCCGATAGCGTGACCAGGGGAAGGCCACCGCCGGGATGCGTGCTAGCGCCGACGAAATAGAGATTTTTGAGCAGTTTTGAGCGGTTGCCAGGGCGCGTAAAAGGGGCCATACGGTTATTGGACGAGAGGCCATAGATCGAACCGGCGTTAGAGCCATATTTATGCTGGAAATCCTCGGGCGTGAGTAGCGCCTCACACACAATATGCTCACGCAGGTCACTCAGATCAATCTGCGGATAGTGTGCTAGCAGGTCGAGTACGTGATTGCGATAGGTTTGAGCGTCGCGTTGCCAATCGCTTTGCGCGGTCAAATAGGGCGCGTTGACCAGAATGAAGAGATTCTCGCAACCAGAGGGAGCCTGTGAGGCATCGGTGCGCGTGGTAGCGCACACGTAGATGGTTGGATTGCGTTGCGGGACGTGTTGGACGAAGAGATCGTCAAATTCGGCACGATAGTCCTGGGAAAAGAAGATGTTATGATGCTCCAGTTGCGGATACTGCTTATTCAGGCCAAGCAGCATGACAAAGCCGGAGCAAGATGGTTCCAATCGCGCTAAACGTCGCACGTAGCCGCGTTGCCTCACAGCAGGCGAGAGCAGTTCGCGGTGCGTCGTCACCACATCGCTATTAGCAATCACAACCCGGCTGCGCACCACTCGTCCATCAGCCAGCACGACACCGCATGCCTCACCATGTTCGACCAGAATGCGCTTCACATCACAATTTGTCTCAATCCGCACACCAAGCTCACGCGCTAGACGCTCACAGGCTTGTGCTAGCGCGTAGATGCCGCCACGTGGATACCAACCACCATCAGCCATTTCTACATACGGGATAATACTGTAGACCGAGGCCACTTGATAGGGCGAGGAGCCGTTATAGGTGGCATAGCGATCAAATAGCTGCCGTAAATGTTCGTCTTGAAAGAAACTACGTACACACTGATCAAGCGTGGTTGGCGCGAGCGCCGTCAGCACAGCTTTGAGGCGCTCGCTACGAGTCGAAACATCATCACTATCATCATGCCCACGCCACACATAGTGGGCAAAGGTACGCAATACATCTAGCGGACTGCCCAGGCTATGAAATAGAAATGGCTCAGAGGCAGCCTGATAGAGCATGCGCGTATAATCCAGAAAGCGGCACAATGCCTCAGCATCGTGCGCATTGAATTGCGCGAACTCGGCACGCAACCGCTCGGCAGAGCGCCAAGCGTTCAGCAGCAGACCATCACAGTAGAAATAGCGACAGGTGATCTCTAATGGCAATAACTCCAGGTAATCTTCCAGCCGACGCCCGGCGCATTGAAAAAGATTGCGAAAGACATAGGGCATGGTAATCAGTGAAGGGCCAGTATCGAAGCTAAAGCCATCCATGAGCAACTGATTGAGCTTGCCACCTACCTGGGGTTGACGCTCAAAAATGGTCACGCGCTGACCGCGTGCCGCGAGATGAATGGCGGCGGAGAGTCCGCCCATTCCCGCGCCAATAATCAAACAATCGTGTATCTGGTGTGACATGCTTATACCTCTTTATAATACTAACATGTTGATGTTTCAATAATGTACAGGTGGGTAAGATGATATCGGCACGTAAATTTCGGCTTGGCGATTGGCTGGTTGGTCGCCTGATCTATGGCTCATTGCGCAAACATTTTGATCGCATCTATTTTCGCACACGCACTTTCTACACGGAGGAGCAACGCAAACAGCCCATGATTGTCTGCGCCAACCATTATAGCTGGTGGGACGGCTACATCGCCTATCTGATCGAACATTATCTCAAGATTGATGGCTACCTGATGATGGAAGAGACACAATTGCGGCGCTATTTCTTCTTCACATGGGCCGGTTGCTTTTCGGTGGATCGTGAGAATGCCCGTTCAGCCATGCAATCGGTGCAATATGCCGCCCACATACTGAAAGA
>JAJZEJ010000470.1 GCA_021828635.1 Chloroflexota bacterium | reverse complement strand
CTCGTCACCTTCTGGGTGGCCGGCTGGGCGGCGGGCGTCATCCGCCGCGGCCTGGGCCGGGTGCACCGGAACAATCCCGACCCCACCCTGGAAAGCTTCGGCGCCTCGCTGGTGCGCTACGCGGTGATCGCCGTCGGCCTGGTGGCGGTGCTGCAGCAACTGGGCGTGCAGACGACCTCGATCATCGCGGTGCTGGGCGCGGCCTCGCTGGCCATCGGCCTGGCCCTGCAAGGCGCGCTGTCGAATGTGGCGGCCGGGGTGATGATCCTGCTGTACATCCTTGTGAGAATATCCTCGCCAATTGCTGTTCACAATTTCAAACCATAGCTCACTCATTTTTTGTAATTCCCTCATAAATCTTGACCATTACAGATATCTCTGTTATATTATGCTATGTAATGCTTAAATGTCAAACGAGCATTACATATGGTGATTTCTGGCTGAAAGCATGGTCAGAGAAGAGGTGTTTTTGATCATGAAGAGTCAGCAAAGTATCGTAGACCAAAAGCATGCACCGTTGACATTTGGTATTCTTCTACTGACAACAGTCAGCGCCCTCGAAACGCTAGCAGTAACAACTATCGCTCCTACTATTGTGAAGGAGCTAGGAAACCTTGCCCTTTATAGCTGGATTTTTAGTGCATCGCTGCTTACTCAGATATTAGGAACGATCATTGCTGGACAGTGGGCTGATCACCACGGTATGAGAGTGCCTTTCATCACATCTTTATCACTATTTGCTCTAGGCGTTCTTATAGCTGCTATAGCTCCAGACATGCCTATCTTCATTTTCGCCCGTGCATTGCAGGGATTAGGGGCAGGAGGACTTCTCAATAGTGTGTATACGAGCATTAATATACACTACGAAGATAGGTTAAGATCGCAAGTTTTGGCTATTGTAGCCAGTGCTTATATCTTGCCTGCAATCGTAGGGCCATATGTAGCTGGTTTTATTGCTCAACAATTGACGTGGCGTTTCGTATTTTGGGCATTGTTGCCATTGTTGTTTATCGCTGGAATTCTTGTGATTCCAACATTCTGGAGCCAGGTTCGGCAAGGCGGGCCAATCGAATATCGAAGACTCTTCGTAGCAGGGCAATTAGGGGCAGGAGCCGGTTTTTTGCTTGCTGGACTAGACATGCTCCCTAACATCATCGGCTTTCCACTGATAATACTAGGAACGGTACTGGTGATTTTTCCTCTGCGGTCTTTATTGATACCAGAAAAGCTTCAAGCCCAAAGAGGGTTTCCTCTCGCGCTCGCGGCCCGCGGACTCTTTACGGCAGCATATTTTGGCGCAGAAAGTTTTCTCGTCCTTGCCCTTATCTCTCTGAAAGGATACAGGGCCGATATGGCAGGACTTGTGGTTGCTTCAGCAGCCCTAACGTGGTTTGCTGGTACGTGGCTACAAGCGCGGCTTGACAAGCACTACAGCAAGCAAGATCGTAGTCTGCGGATGGTTATAGGGGTAGCCTGTATGCTTAGTGGTCTCTGTATTTTACAATTTGTCCTATGGACTCAAGGGTTTATTTTCCCTCTTCTCATTGCGTTGATTGGTCATATGCTCTCAGGTTTCGGGATAGGTTTAGCTGAGCCTGCGAGTGGGACAATCATCCTTACTTATGCTTTGAATGGAGAGGAAGGAAGCGTCTCATCAAGCATGCAGATTATGGATCTCCTTCTTCCAGCGATCAGTATTGGACTAGGAGGCACCTTTGTCTCAATGAGCCAGACGGCAAGTCTACCTGTATCTATTGGCATTGCAGCCGCACTCGGACTTCACTTATTAATTATTATCGTCAGTTTTTTCATTTCATGTTACTTATTACATATTACAAATAAAAAAGATATTTATGATGAAAGATTTTAGCTCAACAAAACGTATATTAGGCAGCGATTTGCTTGCAATGTCATTAGCCAACGGCATTTCGTGTATCTATAGACTTACAGATGTAGCAAGCTCTGAGAGAGGGGTAGATATGCAAAAAATTATCTGGGCCATAATTAGCGTCTTTGGCCTCCTCTTTATCGCTAGTATCCTGGATTTGTGGTGCATCAAGGGCAATTGACAAACTATCCTAAATTGAGAGACCTCTATTGCAAGTGAAGGTAGAGAGTATTCGTAAGGAGCTAATACTAAATATTGGCTCCTTCAGGTTGATATCTTGCGTTTTACACGTTGCTTTTCCGTTCTCCAGTACAAGGGCAGAAGGACATGTATATCAGCAAGAAACTTTTGCTGCTCCTTATCATAGGGGCGATAACGCTAACTGATTGTATCTATAACATCGTTATATACCATCGTCTTTCGCCGCTTGATTATCACTTTCTTATAGTCACGATCATATCGGTATTGATTACAATCCAAAAGGGAGAATAATAGTTCATTTAGTAACACTATTGGGTGGTTGCCTCGTTTTCAAAGAGGTGTTAGCTTGTAGCGTAGATATCTACAGGCTTAGCAGTGTTGATAGCAATTTTGGGGAAGTATAACCCGAAAGGAGTGCGCTGATGACGACGTATCCACTTACATTGAAACCAGTATCTCAACAGGATGATATTCTTCACACGTTTAATGTGGTTGAAGGGAGTATAGAGGGTGATGGCTTCGAGCGCATTAGTACCTGGGTAAAGCTTCCGTGGACAAAAAACACGACGTACAGGTGTTTGGTCTGCGGAGCGACGTTTGAGATGCCAGATGGGAGCCTGGAAACTCATCTAAAAAAATATCAAGCGGAGCATGGTGGTAATGACACTATTGTGCGCGTGATCTATGGTCATAAAGGGCCGCGACCTGCCACACTTCCCCCTGGCGTGTCAGTTGTGACCGACAAGATGAAAAAGAGAAGTATCAAAGAGATCATCCAAATGCAGGAGAACTCTCAACAGGGTTCTTAAAATGAGTTCTCAGGAGTATACTCATGATTACCTACCCAATTACCTTACAGGATCACCCCCATCGCGATGATATTCTCCACCGCTTTGAGCTTGTCGAGGGAAGCGCAGAGGGAAATGGCTTTGAACTGATCAGTACCTGGCTGCAACTGCCATCGGCAAAAAAACCGACCGATGAGTGTCCGTTCTGTGGAGCTACTCTGGAACTTCCCGATGGGAGCCTGGAAGCTCATCTCAAGAGGTATCAGGCAGAGCAGGGAGGTCAGGATAAGATTGTACGGGTTGCCCATCGCCATAAAGGGCCAGCACAACATTTCATTCCTCCTGGATGGACTGTTGTGAATGAGAAAACCGATAAAGCAAGGATGATGAGCATCAAGGACTATGTGCGCACACTAAAGTCCTCTGCTGCCTCTTGATACTGTGGTATTTACGGTGGTATTATTTGATATAGAAATACCACCGTAAATACCATTATGTTTATCTCAAAAAAGAAGCAGAGACAGGAGGAGTTTGATGCCATCCAGTAAGGATCGTCAGCGGGTCGAAATTCCCGTCCATTTCTATGAGCAACTGGCACAGATCGCCGAGACGGAGGATCGCACGATCACCAGCGTCCTCAACCAACTGCTGTTTCAAGCTTTACAGAGCTATCAGCCGACATGGATAGCGAGTAAGCATCTTAGTCGTTTCAATGGACATGCTCAGCACGTCCTCTCCCTCGCCCGTGAGGAGGCGTTGTCCTTCAATCACCAGTATATCGGGACTGAACATCTGTTAGCAGGTTTGTTGCGTGAACAAGAGGGTCTTGCTGCCCTGGCTCTAGAAAAATTGGGGGTCGCACTTGATGCTGTTCGTGCTGCTATTGAAGAGAAAATTGGGCGTGGAGACCAACCTGCCGAGGAGGAAATAGACTACGTCCCCCGCGTTCGCAAGGTACTCTCACTTGCACTGGACGAAGCAGAGAGGCAGGGTAGCGCCTACGTTCGCACCGAGCATATTCTGCTGGGAATTGTGCGCGATGGCGGAGGTGTCGGCGCGGATATTCTCGATACGCTTGGGGTTCTGGGCAAGGTACGCGCCCAGGTTTTTGAGTTTCTCGGCTAGCTCTTCACGAAGCTCGAAAAAAGGAGCAAACAGCATGACAGAAACTAGTGACATTTAGACTGGCAAAGCCAGCAGCTATGATCGGGTGCGTCCGACGCCGCCACCTGCTTTGCTCGACCTGCTGACGCAGGTAATTCACCTGCCGCATCCCACCCTGGTCGTGGAGCTGGGTAGCG
>JAJZEJ010000320.1 GCA_021828635.1 Chloroflexota bacterium | reverse complement strand
CATGAAAGAAATAGGCCGCTTCATCGAGGGTAAAGCAGAGATCATGCTCATGCAACTCAATCATGGCTCCGCTTGCACGCAAACGGGATAGAGGCAGTACAGGATCGCTTTGGCTAATCACTAGGAGATGGAACTGAGGCGGTTGATGCTCAAGGAAAAAAGCGAGAGTCTGCTGAAGAACGGGAAGATGGATCAGGTGGTAATCATCGAGAATTAGGAGTGTGGGATGTGAGCAATTCACCAATTCATTGAGAAGTTCTACCACAACGAACTCCAATGGAGCAGGTGGGGATGACAGAAGGAGCGTGAGCGCCGTGCTGTTCGGGGTGTGGTTGAGCCGTAATGCTTCAATCACGTGGAGCCAGAAACGGGCGGGATCATTATCATCCGAATCCAATGATACCCAGGCATAAGCGTGGGTCGTCTTCCTACACCACTCGCTCACCAAGAAGGTTTTCCCTGAACCGGCTGGGGCAACGACCAGCGTTAGCTTTGCGTTGATACTTGCGTCTAAATGTGCTAAAAGCTGAGGGCGCGGGACGAGAGCAGAGGGGAGCGGCGGCACGCAGAGTTTCGTTTTTAGAAACGCGATATGAGCCTCTCCAGCTCCTTCTGCTGCTATAAAACGAGTGGTCAATGGAGACTGATTCATAAAACGAGCAAGGATACGCGCTGTAGCGGTGAGCCGCGCAAGTGTTAATTGCTCAGACCGGCCCAGATACTGTTTATGCAATGTTCCTGTCATACGCCGATAGGCATACCAATAGCTATGACCTGATCGATGTTCCTTGCGTGCCGTAAAAGTTCCCTCGCTAAAAGCAGCGGAAAATGTATGATTGTGTAACAGCCAATGATACCATTCGGGTGACTCAAGAGCTATCTGCGTCACATTGCCATCAACGGAACTGGAATATACCAGGAATGTGTTTCGTACATGGGGAAGAGCCTGTTTCATAGAATAAGCAACCTGTCCTCTTTGCTTGGGAAGCAGTTACCCAAAAGCGGATGCAAGGAATGGAACGCACCGGTATACCTATCCCCAACATGTTCCCATCTCGAACCTTCTCTGCCACATCGTGTTCACTTTCCATGCCTTTTATGAATACACATCTTCGTTTTCAACTGTCTCTTCTACACCCTATTCTACCGTAAAGCATGTTACAGAGTCAAGAGCAAAGCTATGCTTTTGCCCCTGCTCGGAGCATTACAACGAGAACAGACAGATGCGTGAAGTGTCAACTGATGAGCCACTGGTCTTGCCTCGTCACTCATCCTACGTTGTGCCATTTGAATGCATCAATCGATCCGTTTTGAGAGACTTGATGGACTATGAGAAAAGGAAGGGGTATGTGACTGCACGCTGAGGCCGGTTGATACTACGTTCACTGATACCCGTTTGCCCAGCTAGCTATGTAACATAATAACATATCTTTTCTTCTTGAAACCTATCATAGCGTGTCTTATGCAAAACCCACCTTTTCCCCTTCTTTTGGCAGGGGTATTTTCGTTGATAACAGAGTAAGATAAGGCATAGAGTATTGCTAATGAACAGGCATATATTGTTCTTCATCTCTACCAACAAGTTGCAAGGAAGGTTATATCATGAAGCTCGAACGCTACTCTCTTCCGCTTCTTTACTTTGCAATCTATGCAGCTATCAGCTCAGTATTGCCATTTTTGAGCCTCTACTATCAGGCAAGTGGATTGAGTGGCACAGAGATAGGCATCTTCCTGGCACTCAACCCTCTTGCGGCCCTCTGCCTTGCTCCATTTTGGGGTGATCTCGCAGACCGTAAGGGACTTCATCGACCATTGTTGCTCATTGGGGTAACGATGAGCAGCATTGCAACCGTGGACATCGCTTTGGAACATAGCTTCTTGCTGTTTTCGTTTGGAGTTTTGCTCTTTGCAAGCGCCAGTGCCGGCATTATTCCGCTGCTTGATAGCATGACGCTGCATCGTTTGCAGACCCATATGCAAGATTACGGGTTGGTACGACGATGGGGATCGCTTGGTTCAGGAATATTCGTTCTCACCATTGGGGTACTGAGTCTGTTCAAAGGAATCATCGTGATCTTCGCCTCTTACGTGTTGTGTATGAGCATTGGTGCTGCTATCATTGTGCGCCTCTCACCTATCTCATCTAACCCACCACGGGAAGCGTTACCTTTCCGGCAAGGGCTACGATCTCTCCTCGCCTGTCCTCCATTCCATCGCTTGCTCGCAGTGCTAATTTTTGTTGGTGTGAGCGTAGGAGCGAGTGAGGCTTTTTTTGGGATACTCATCACAGATGTAGGGGGAAACTCCTTTTACGTTGGTTTGGCTTTCGCCCTTCAAGCCTTTGTCGAAATTTCTGCGATGGGGTTGACCCGTCGAGTTCTCGACCGAACGACTTCACGCCGCCTGTTTGCCGTTTCATTCGGAGTCTTGACATTCTTACTTGCTTTAGCGGGCTTTGCTCCATACCTGCTTGTGGTACTCTGCCTCCAACCCCTTTGGGGGCTTGCCTGGGCTGGCTATTGGACAGGAGCAACGATTGAGATCGCCAAACTCGCCCCTGTCTCTTTACAAGCACTCGGCCAAGCACTGGCTTCGGCAGCAACGCTCGGTCTTGGGAGCATTCTTGGATCACTCCTTGGAGGCTGGCTATTACAAACGGTTGGAAGCATTACGCTCTATCAAATCAACGCAGGGATAGCTTTGCTTGGCATCGCAGTTTTTCTCTGCCTTGAATGGTTCACACACGGTACAGGAGAAAAAGTACATAATATCTTCGGATAAATGAACAAGATGATAATAGATGTATAAAAGGAGAAAACAATGACACATCTCACACAGGAAGCACTTGCTCTCGCAGGAGGAGAACCTCTCGCACCGATGCTTATGTGTCCAGCATGGCCGCCCCTGAATGAAGAGACCGCGCAGGGGCTTACCGAGGTATATTACGGAGGCAATTGGTCCTTTAATGGTCCACATGAGCAGGCATTTGCACGTGATTTTGCGCTACAGCATGGAGCAAAGCATGGTATCTTCGTGATCAACGGGACAGTTTCACTCCAGTGCGCTCTCAGTGTCCTTGAAATAGGGCCAGACGATGAAGTAATTGTTCCAGCATTGACATGGCTCGCCACGGCTATGGCTCCATACTATCTTGGCGCGATACCGGTATTCGTTGATATTGATTCCACAACGCTTTGCTTACATCCAGAAAAGCTGGAGGCGGCAATTACAAACCGAACACGTGCTATTCTCCTCGTTCATGCATATGGCTCACTCGCTGATATAGATGCCATAAGAGCAATCGCACAGCGTTATAACTTGCGGGTGATCGAGGATTGTGCGCATGCTCATGGGGGAAAATGGAACGGACGGGGAGTAGGAAGTTGGGGAGATATTGGCTCCTTTAGTTTTCAACAATCAAAGGTGATGACCTGCGGAGAGGGAGGTATTTGTATTACAAACGATGATACCCTCGCTGAGTTGTTGTACCGTAGTAAACATATGGGATATGCACTTCATGATCACGCAAGGATGCCAACGAGCCGCCCTCCTACTAGCCTTATCTGTCATAACTTCAGAGCGACAGAGTTTCAGGCTACTATTCTTCACCATCAACTTAAAATGCTTGAACAACGTATTCAGGTGTATAATAGCAATGCGACACGTCTTACACACTATCTTGAGGCAATTCCTGGGTTACGTGTACAAGCACGTGGTCGGCTTGCCAATCCGCAAAGTTACTACGGTTTCGTCGTCATCTTTCATGACGGGCCTTTAGCATCTGTCTCAACAGAAATCATTTTAGCCGCTTTAGCTGCTGAGGGAATCAAGGCAGGTATTTCTACAACCTATGGGCCAGTCTACCACCATCTTCTCTTCAATGTACCGCCCGCCGCCTACCGCATTGCTGTACCTGGGTGTCCAGTAGCTGAAACACTTGCCACAAAACAGGCAATTGTGCTGGCTCATCAATGGCTAGGTGCTGACGAACAAACGATTGAAACGTTAGGAGCAATCTTTATGAAGCTTGTAACTCATGCTGGAACACTACAAAAGCTAAAAGGCGTTGTATGACATACTATTGCCGCCTTTGCTGCTTTGAATAGGAGCCTTTCTTAAACGACTGATTACACTTTCTAAGAGATAGAAGAGTTTTTACAAAAGGAGGAAAACATGAGAGACCATCAAG
>JAJZEJ010000066.1 GCA_021828635.1 Chloroflexota bacterium | reverse complement strand
TTAGCTCCTCTTCTCTTCTGTGCAATAGGCGAGAAAGAACAATCCAAAAGAAAGTAGAGGAGCATCCCAATCCAATTGATAAAAAAGAGGAGCAGAACCCATCCAAGCTTTGCACGCCCACTCAACTGGGGATTGCGCAGGCAATCAATCAGCAAAACAACCCAGAAAATGCTCACGCCTAAGCCGATCAGTGGCCCCAAAAACATCAACGGGCCAAAAAACATCAGTGGCCCAGGAAACGGCATCATCGGCATCGTCTATTTACTCCTCAATTGTCAGCAAAAAATAATCTTCCATACCAAATCATACGTAAGATGGCGGGAAAAGTTCAATTTCGTGAACCTGGACTACGCTTTTGCTATGATATGCACGACTTTCCCTAGCGCATGTTCGGCACTTTCAAGCATAGTTTCACCGAGACCAGGATGGGCATAGAGTATTTCGCTCATATCGGTTAAGGTAGCTCCCATTTCAATAGCTAACGCAGCCTGCCCGATCAGATCGCCAGAGCGTGGTCCCACCAGTGTCACACCCAGAATAGCTTCGTTGGCGGCATCGGCAACAACCAGAGCTATACCATTATCAGTCCCTAATGTCAGGGCGCGACCATTAGCAGCCAATGGGAAACGCCCCGTTTTCACGGCATAACCAGCCTTTGTAGCTTGATCCGCCGAATAACCAACGGTCGCCAACTCCGGCGTGGTATGCACGACCAAAGGCATTATCAAAGGTGCAAACTGCACACGCTGCCCACCAATCACCTCAGACGCGACCTTCGCTTGCCGAATAGCCACGGAGGCTAACGCGGTGCCACCTGTACAATCACCTACAGCATAAATAGAAGATATATCGCTCTGCTGCATGAGGTTAACAGCAATACCACCTTGTTCATTCAGTTTGAGATTAAGAGCCTCCAAATGCAACCCTTGCACATTCGGCTTGACACCATTTGAAATTACCAGTGGCCTCTCTGTAATACTGTCAATCTTCGCTTTCGTTGTCACCTGCACACCCACTTTGCGCAGTCCTGCCTGCACGAGCCGCAGGGCCGCCACATCAATGCCTTTTAGCAACTGCTCACCCGGCACATAGAGCCGTGCCTTAACGCCGAGCCGTGCAAAAATGGTTGCCAGTTCCAGGGCGATGTAGTCTTCACCAAAAATAGCAATAATCTCAGGAAGTTGAGGCAACGCGAGTGCCTGTTCAGGTGTCAGGACATTTTGTCCATCATAGACAAGATCAGCAAGAGGCGCGACCTGAGCGCCAGTAGCGATAACACACTGCTCGAACTTGAAGCGGTGCGAGCCGTACTCACCCTCAACGCGCATCTCTTGCGCATTCAGAAACCAACCCGTTCCCATCACGAGTTCAATCTTATTGCCAGCGATCAGGCGGCGCACACCCTCGGTCAGTCGCTCGACCACACTCTGCTTCCATACCTGCATCTTCACCCAATCAAACGTCACTGTCTCAGCCTGAATACCCATCATCGCCAAGTCTTCTGAGCGTGTTTGCTGATAGCGTTCGCTGGCACTCACTAACGCTTTGAGGGGAATACAGCCCTGATTGAGGCAGATGCCGCCGACTGGTCCCGGCTCAACTAGCGTCACGTGGCGTCCCTGCTGTGCCGCGCGAATGGCCGCAACATAGCCACCCGGTCCCGCGCCCAACACCAGCACATCAACTGCCGTTGTCACATCACCAACTACCATGTTCTTCATCCTGCCTTCTGTAGGGGCATGATTTATCACGCCCTTAAACTCCACACCCTTAAAATCCGCCAAAGGGGAACAGGGCGTGATAAATCATGCCCCTACGATAGCATAATACAACACAGCCAGAAGGACGAGCTACAGGGTTAGCCCGTCCTTCTAGCTTAGAGGAGGAGAACGAAGTTGTCTTTCAGTGCCTCACGTTAGAAGGCACCAATGCCATTTGGTGTACCCAGACCGGTGGGGCCATCGTAACCAGGACCAGCCGTGCAGAGATAGCTACCACAGCTACCATTGCTACCACTGGTGATATCGTTGAGGGCGCTTGCATGGCTGTAAGCATACGATGCGCCATTGATATTCAGGCTCTTCTCATTACCAGCCAGAGCGTACACACTGGCAATAATGGGAGACGAGACGCTGGTTCCACCAAAGACTACCCAGCCGCTCTGTCCCTGAGTGGAGACGCTATCGTAAACAGCGACACCCGTGTTGGGGTCTGCAACAGCTGAGACATCGGCAACGGTACGATTGCTACAACCGCTATCGGTCTGCCACTTGGGCTTGGCAATATACTGGCTACATCCGCTCCCACCCTTGTTCCATGCGGTCTCACTCCAGTTGCGTGTACTACCATTGCCACCGCCCTGGTTGAGCGTCGTACCGCCAACGGCTGTCACCGTGCTGTACGAGGAAGGAGTGGCAACACCATAGCCACTATCACCTGTGCTAGCCGTAATGGCGATACCGGGATGGCTATAAGCAGAGGCATACGTATTGGTCGTAGAATCTTCACTACCACCATAGCTATTGCTGATAGCATTGGCACCCAACTTCGCGGCGGTATTCACTGAAGTTGACAGATTCTGGAGATCAGCAGCACTGGCTTCAACGAGCAGAATATGGCAGTTGGGGCAAATGGCACTGACCATATCGAGGTCTAGCGAGATTTCGCCATCCCAGCTACTATCCTGCTGCGGATAGTTCGTGCCACCATTCTCATCCACCTTTTTGAAGCAACCGTTCTGCGTCGTGCAGGGCGGCAGGTTGAACTGCGAACGATACACCCCCAGGTCCGACTCAGCGTTCGGATCATCAAACGCATCGACTATCGCCACGGTCTGCCCTTTACCAGCAGTGGCCGAGGGCAGGTTATACGCCGATTGCAGATCGGCAGGCGCGTAACCAGAAATACCTCCAGCAGCATGATTTGTTATGCTCGACTTCTTCACCAACACAGACATACAACGTACACTACCAGGAGCAGTGGCCGCACCACACACATCCTGATAACTAACTGAACCGGCTTTAGGCGTCGCTGCCTTAGCGAAGGCATGTGAACTTGTTCCGACAGTGACAAGGGACCACAAAGCGATGAGACTGAGAACAAAAGAAAGCCTTCTCAAGCCAAATACCTCTTTCCAGGTAATCAAGAACAGTACATACTCTGCTCACTATACAAGATACTTACTTTCTATTAGTGTTGACCTTGTATAGATACTACAAACACAACCCAGCGATAGTCTACGAGTCTGGCTAGCCAAATACGATATATCTTGAAGCACTGTGAATATCTTTGACACACCTTACTCTTAACACAAGTATAATCATAATCTAAGCTAAGGTCAAGTTTATATCGTTTTTTTGGTCATGAATATATGAATAGTTTAGCCATAGGAGCTACCTCAACTATCTTTTACCTGGATGCTTGCTAAATAGTACTTTTTGGCTAATTTTCTGAGAAGGAAATAAGTTTGTAGCGGAGAAATCTGAGAAAGATAAAAATTGGAGGAGATTAGAAGGTTTCAAGGCTAGCAGGGCGTGATGAAGCACGCCCCTACCGATTAGATCATGTCAAGCAGTAGTTGCTGCGGTTGCTCGACTAGAGCTTTGAAGTGAGCCAGGAAGCGTCCGGCGGCACCGCCATCGATCAGCCGATGATCGAAAGAGAGCGTCAAGGGCATCATGGTACGGGCCACAATAGAGCCATTGACAACCACGGCTTTCTCTTGCATACGTCCTATCGCCAGAATAGCCGCCTCTGGATAGTTGATGATCGGCACACCACTACTGCCGCCAAAACCACCGATATTGTTCAGCGTGAAGGTGCTACCGCTGACTTCTGGAATGCTCAGGCTACGCTTCTGCGCTCCAGCGATCAGATGCTCCATACGCTGCGCTATCTCGATGATGCTCAGCTTATCGGCATCGCGGATTACCGGCACCAGTAGACCCTCTGGCGCATCAACAGCAATGCCGATATGATAAGCACGTTTATATATGATCTCGCGCCGCTCCTCGTCAAAGCTGGCATTAAAGATGGGATACGCTTTCAACACAGGAAGAAGCAGCTTGACCAGCAGAGGCATGTAGGTCAGGCGCACGCCACGCTGTTCGGCGAGCGGCTTGAGTTGTTGGCGCAGAGCAACCAACGCGGTACCATCCAGTTAATCAAACGCGACGGCAAGCGGTATAGT
>JAJZEJ010000325.1 GCA_021828635.1 Chloroflexota bacterium | reverse complement strand
CTTCTGAGTCAAGGGTGTCCCCCCATGCCTGCATAGCGGAGAAAGGAATCTTTCAATGCGATCTTCCCTTTTACTGAGGCTTTGGCACCTTTTGCTGTTTAGTAGTATGCTGGCCGTGGGCCTGCTGATAATCGGGGGGCCGACGTTCTTTTCGTTGGGACACAGCAACATCGATGTGTTCCAACTACCAGTGGGGCGCTTGTCGGCACCTGTCCCAAGCACGCTTTCCCTCGTGTCCTTGCACGAGAACGATTCCGTCGTATCATCCACTGTAGCTCTAGTAGCAACGGGAACAAGGAATACGCTCAACAATGAGCGTGGTGCTGGAGCTGGTGACAGTTTCGTTTCTACCATGCAGCAGAATCAGAAATCTCTAGCAGGGTGCCTTCCCCTTGATATGACCTGTCTGACACAGGCTGCTTTTTCTGCTATTCTGACCCCGATCACACAGACCATCACAGCTTTTTGTGATGCGGTGCTACAGAATATTGCCCATGCCCTTGCCCCCTCTGTGGTGTCGGCATCACCGCCAGCACAGGGAATTGGGGCGGTAAAGCCTGCCCTCGGCAGACAGGGGCTAGGAGCAGGGCAAGGGGCAACGCTCTCGTTCAATTTCCTTACGCAGACACCGCTCTGTTTTTCCACAACGTACTCAACCTGCGCCCCCTCGGCATTCGATGCCACGGTAGCTCCACTTACCAGATGGGCGCAGATGGTAGTCGCTTCTGCGCTGGCGCTTTTATTAGTCGTGGGTGGCTTTTGCATTATCATTGGTCAACAAGTGGGCTGGTCTGTGCAGGGAGTCGCGCAGCTTCTCCCGCGTGTCGCGCTCTGCGCATTGGCGGCTTTCATTGCCCCTAGCATTGTGCAGGTGTTTATTGATTTGAATAATCTGCTGTGCCAGGGCGTCCTTCAAGCGGCCCAGATTACCTCTCTGGCAACCATCATAAACATGCTCTCCAATCCCCTCAACGGAGGTGGGGGTGGAATAGAGCTGCTTTTTCTGCTCGCTGTCGTGATCGTGGCTTTGCTGTTCATTGGACAGATGGCGTTGCGATTAGCTTTTGTGACACTGTTGGGAGCATTGGCCCCTTTGGGTTTGCTCTGTTTTGCCCTGCCTTTCACACAGGGGTGGGGACGCTTGTGGATGCAACAGCTAAGCCTGACTATCTTTGTGCAGTTTTTGCAAGTCACAACCCTGGCGTTAGGAGGGGCGCTCTTAGCTGCCTTGTCTGCGCCTACGACAACGCTTTTTATAGGGGTGCCGAATGCAACGCCCATTGTCGAGAGCATCTTGCTTCTTATGCTTTTCTATCTGGCCTTTCGTTTGCCTACGATGCTACCAGCCTATGCTGCTCGCCACGTGACTAGTGACGCAAATAACGCCACCATGCAGACGCTTGAAGGAGCAGGAGAGCTGCTTGCCTTGCTGGTTGCGTGAGGACGCAGAGGACACAAGAGAAAGGGGAAGCGTATGTCCAAGCAATCAACGGTCGGTTGCCTCTTCATTGGTGGTGTAGGGGCAATCATCATTGGTCTGGTATTGGTAGGGGGTTTACTGATAAGTCTGCTCACAGTGATGGGAATGCAGGGCAATGGCTTTAATGCCAGTGCTGGTGCAAATGGAGGGAATCCGTGTGGCGGTCTTTCATCTTCTGCTATATCCTCATCGGTGGGAACGGTACTTCCCTCCATTCATACTTCCACCCGTTGTATCGTACCCCCCACGCAGATTGCGGCACAGGTGGTGGCCCTGGTCTACCGAATGGCCGACGCGCTCTCCGTCAACCAGGCGTGCAGGGGTATCATCAGCTATCCCAACTGTTACTACACCTGGTATACAGCCGGTTTTCCGCATAGCGTTCTTGCGTATGGTCAGGCAGTCTGTCCGGGATGTTGGGCCTGGGCGAACGGTACCTACCAGTGTGTCAGCTTTGTGCGTGGAGCCTATGGGCCAATTTACCCTTTAGTCTGGACGGCGAATGCGTTCGATCTGTGGGCCGTCTATCAGGGCAAATCAGGCTGGCAAGAGGTTCCTGCGAATGCCGCTCCGGTTGGGCAACGTGGCTTACCGCTTCCTGGTGATGTGATGGTGTTCAAGGATGCGAGTGTGGGTCATGTCGCCATTGTTATGGCAGTGGTGTTGCCACAAGGCGACCAGCCAGGATCGGTGACGTTTGCCAATGCCAATTCGGTGAGTCCTTTCACGACGATGCCTCTGCTGCCTGATTTGTCGGTCGATGCGTCAAGCTGGCCGGGGTACACGGTTTGGGGCTATATCCGACCGGCTTTGCCAGTGGCGGGGGCAGTGACTTCGGCAACAGAGTAAAAACAGGACGTGGAACGAGAAGGAAAAACAGTTATCAACTTCAAGTGATAAAAGATAACAAAGGAGCGAGTTTTATGCATACAATAATCACCGCACATGTAGTGTCAGCCCTGCTTACCTCTGTGCAGGTAGGAAACAGGTTGCTCGCAGCTGGCCCAACGCCCGTCGGTTCAGTAACCATCCAGCAATTTTTCGCTAATCTGACCAATGACTTATTCGGGTTCATCCTTACTGCCTCGATTTTTGCACTGGCGTGGGGAGCCTTTCAGTACATGTTTGCAGGAGAAAGTGAGCGCCGCTTGCAGTCTGCCAAGTTCTGGTTGTATGCCGCGGGGGTCGGATTGGCCGTTGCATTGCTCGGCCCTTCAATCGCTGGCCTTATCAATACGGCGGCAGGGGGATTGGGACATTAGAGGAAGCAAGGAAAGGAGAGTGTGGACGTATGAAAGAACAAGCAGATCGTAGTCCAGCGGCGCTTGAATCTTTGCACACAGTTCCAACGCATCTGGCAACCGTCGATACGGTGGTATCGTTGGGAACATTTTCCCTGTCCTCTCGGCAACTCGTGTTGCTGCTGGTCAGTGGCAGTATCTCAGTGACCTTGTGGACGCGAACGGCTGTTCTGGTGTTCTGGCTTCCCCCGCTAGGGGAACTGTTGCACTGGATAGTGGTTCTTGTCGCGGTAACTAGCACGCTGGCGCTAGCCTTCGGACAAGTAGCTGGTCGTTCGTTTGAAAGCTGGCTGGGCGTGCTACTGGCCTATATTGCACGTCCCCACCTGTATCTCTGGCGTGGATGGCGTGCATTGCCTGGCAATCCTGGTAATCCTATCGAAGACGAAGCGAACCATGCTGATGATGCCGAGCAACAGAAACGGCAAAAAATGCACGAGGAAAAGAGGGTATGAGTATGAGTATGAGCAAGAATGAAAGAAGGAAAGCGGGCAGCGTTGTGCGTGATCTGGTGCGAGTGCGTGCCATTCGTGAGAGGATTCTGTTTGTCCTTTATCCAAACGAGCGCCATCCGCGTGGTGTGGCTATCATCGAGGTAGGCGGGACAACCTTTACTCTCCGCTCCGAAGAAGATCGTGCTACGCTCGTGCTGGGCTATCAAGCATTGCTCAAGGCCATTCCCCCCGGTCACAGTCTTCAGATTCTCATTCGCCGCCAGCCACATGATCTTTCTGCTTTTATCCAGAGGCTTGATGCCCTGGCGAACGAGCGTGGGGTGCCACAAATCTACCGGCACCTGGCGGCGGCCCACGCCGACCACCTCGAACGGCTTGGTGGAGATGGAGCGCACCCGCTTTACCGGTCGCGTTGCTATCTCATTATTACCGCTGAGGTCGATGCACGCCAGCCGTTGAACCCATTTCGATGGAATGGAAAACGGCGGAAAGACGATCAACAACGAAACAGCAGACTGATTGAGCGCGACCTGGATATTCAGTGCGAACGTGCGCTGAGTGCGGTCAACGCGCTGGGGTTATCGGCTCACCGCCTGCATGATACGGAGTTAGCGAATCTCGCAGCACAGTGTTTGGTACCAGCACGCGACGAACGACGAGGACTGCCCGATGTGAGGAAACTGGCTGTGAACAGACCAGTGCAGCCCATGCAGCCTACCAGGGTAGGAAGCGAAGCTGGAACGCTCCCGCTTGTGCGCGTACTTCCACCACAGATGCCTCAAAATTTCTCTTTTCAGAGTGTTCAGGCTGGTGGCCGTGCCTCCGCAGGTATGGGAGGATATCCTCCGATGCCAATAACGCCAGTGATCCCTGGAGACCAGGTACATGAGAGGAAAGGCAAACAACAAAAAGCAAAACCACTTTTCGACCCTGAGAAGGATGGTTTGCCACAGATCGGA
>JAJZEJ010000631.1 GCA_021828635.1 Chloroflexota bacterium | reverse complement strand
GAGTCGGCGAAGGCACTGATTAAAGCGGTCTGTCGCTGGAATGCGGAGATACGTGGCGAGGTGCTGGTCTTCGATAACGGCCACTGGTGCAAAAACTCTGACCTCTTCCAAGCTATCAAAAACGCGACATTGGATAATCTGATTTTGCGTGGTAGTCTCAAAGAAGAAATTTCTGCTGACCTCAACTCATTCTTCTCAGCCCGCGAGACGTATGAAACCTATGGTGTACCCTGGAAACGCGGCATTATCTTCGTCGGCCCCCCAGGCAACGGCAAAACGCACGCAGTTAAAGCCCTGATCAACTCGCTCCATCAGCCCTGTCTCTATGTCAAAAGCTTCAAAACGCAGTTTAACACTGATGAAGAAAACATTCATAGAGTATTTGAACGAGCCAGGCAGGCCGCACCGTGTATCTTGGTGCTGGAAGACCTGGACTCGTTGGTCACAGCACAGAACCGCTCATTCTTCCTCAACGAACTGGACGGTTTCGCCGACAACATCGGTATCGTCACGCTGGCAACGACCAATCATCCAGAGCGGCTCGATCCCTCGATTCTAGATCGCCCCAGCCGTTTCGACCGCAAATACCCCTTCGATCTGCCAGAGATGCCAGAGCGCATAGCCTATATCAGCATGTGGAACGAGAAGTTGCAGTCATCACTACGCATTAGTGATGCAGTTGTACAACAACTCAGCGAACGAACCGAAAGTTTCTCCTTCGCCTATCTCAAGGAACTCTTCCTCTCCTCAATGATGCGCTGGATTAGCACACAACAGGGATCAATGGAAGAGATCATGCTTGGTCAGGTCGGCACCTTACGTGAGCAGATGAGTAGTGCGCAGACCCTGGCGGCTAAAGTCATACCAGAAGAGCCTGCGGAGCTAGCCGGTTCCTGGGTTGCTCTGCGTATGCGACGCTAAGCTACTTGCCCTTCCAATACTTCATTTTGTATACTGTTGGTGACAATGTGATAGGGATGTAATTTATCGTGGTCTTGTGGCTCATTGACAGACATACACCGTTGATGGGCATACATGGCGTGATAAATCACGCCCCTACGGTAATACAAGATCGATCTAGATTTGAGTTATGCGTCTGGGATTACAGGTACCTAACTTTACCTGGTCGGAAGACCAGAATCAGCTTGGTGATACTTTCGGTCTGATCGCGGAACGCGCTGAACGGGCCGGTCTATACAGTCTTTGGGTGATGGATCACTTCTTTCAAATACGTAACGTTGGTCCGGCTGAGCATGAGATGCTTGAGGGATGGAGTGCGCTAGCTTTCGCCGCCGCACGCACCAATCGTATCAAGCTCGGCACAATGGTTACGGGCGTCACCTATCGCTATCCGGGTCTGCTCGTGAAAACGGCGACCACACTGGACGTGCTGTCTCACGGGCGTGCCTATCTTGGCATCGGTGCGGCCTGGAACGAGGAAGAACATCGCGGATTGGGCGTTTCCTTCCCGCCACTGGCCGAACGCTTTGAGCGGCTGGAAGAGACCTTGCAGATTGCGCTGCAAATGTGGGCCGGTGATGAAAAACCTTTTCAGGGCCAACATTACCAGTTGGAGCGTCTGCTTAATTCGCCGCAAGCTATTCAGAAGCCGCATCCACCCATTCTGATCGGTGGCACGGGCGAGAAGAAGACGTTACGTATGGTCGCTCAATATGGCGATGCCTGCAACCTCTTCGCACGTCTGGGCAACGATGAGATCAAGCGTAAACTGGACATCTTGCGCGATCACTGCCAGACCGTTGGGCGTCCTTACGAAGCGATTGAGAAGACGACACTGGATAGCATCACCATCACACGCGATGGGCGCAACGGCAGTATGACGCCTTCCGCCGCTATCGACTACTTCGCGGGTATTGCTGCTCTGGGCATAGATCAGGCCATTTTCAGCTTGCGCAACGTAGATGAGGCAGAATCGTTCGAGCTACTCACAACCGAAATCGTGCCAGCAGTAGAGAAGATTATTCCAGCGGGGCGCTAAAATAGATGCGATTCTATTATAATGAAGGAAGAACGGGCAAACATAGATATATCCATGTTTATCCATTCTTTCTTCATCATAATTATTTTTGTACAACGAGATGCAGTTTGCGGGAGAAGACCTTTTCAAATAAGTCGGCCTTCTCGTAGGCAACTTCTAGCTCGATATCAATATCAGCTAGTGGACGTACATTGAGCAGCAGAGTCCAGGTGGTATCAGTGCAGCGCGTAGGGTCAACGTTCAGAGCCAGCACACACCGGTCGTGATTATAATCTAGCGCATCAGCAATACGCAACAGCGAAGCCAGTACTGAGACACGCTTACGCGCCGAGCGCCCAAGTGCCGCGTACTCTTCATGCTGTTGACTTGGCAGAGCGCGACGGTGATAACGTGCAATACAGGCAATTTCATAACGTTCTTTCTCACTAAAGTCGGGCAGAGGCGTATCTTTAATCAGGCGAAATGAGTGTTTATGATGCCGACGTGTCTCGACCATCATACCAGTATTATGCAAAAGGGCGGCACGATCAAGGAGACGCATTTCTTTATCGCTCATATGATGCAATACCTGAGTAGCCTCAAAAAGTTGTGCGGAAAGATACACTACCTGGCGAGCATGGGGCCAATCCTCTACAAGTAATCCTCCACTGAGGTACAATTCTTCAGGTGTCGGCTGAGCCTGTTGCCACCAACGTATGCCCTCAATCGAGTCTGATATCATCATGGGTTCCTCTCACCGATATCTAAAATCTCACGGCGGAAATCTCTGAGCTGTAAATAGTACCAGTGTTGCCGAAAATCAGTGTACAATTGCTCACGTTGGGTCTGCAAGCTCAACAATAAATGTTCTAAACCATAACGTTCTTGCGCATTGGGAGTATTTGTGGGATTGATCAACGTCGCTACTAAGCCAGCGGGCAAGGTCATATCGCCTTTCTTACTCTGTTTCCTGGTCTGTAAAAGCGCGTATTCATAGGTGCTGCCGCTATCCTGGCTTCCCAGACACAGGCGCAGTAGTGCAATCATCACATCATGATCGTGTAACTCACCCAGGATATCCTGTAAACGGGTCAATGCCTCAATCGCCGCCGTCGCTTGAGGTGAAAGCACAGATAGAAAGAGTTCGAGTGTGTAACGCAGGCGCTTGGCAGCAATACGCAGATTATGCAATTCATGTACGGCATACGGCTGATCCACAAAGCTGCTCCAGCGATACACATCATCCAAGCTAGCCCTGATAATGAGATGAGCATTATCAGCAAGTGATGCTTGCGAGGAAAGCCCATGCACCGGGCTGGCCTTTGCCATCACCGCTCTCCTTCCGGCAAGCAAGATTTAAGCTGAGTCAACAGTTCATCTCTATCCAGGCGTCGTAGCAAAGATGCTAGCACGTTTCGCTGCTGCTGACGATACTCTTGCAATCGCTCAATAAGCCAGCCAATGCCTTCTTGGCGCTCATCGTGGACGCGCTCGCGTTGCGTTTGCAATCGCTGAATCATCACATCAATATCGCGTGCATTACCGAGCGCATCGGCCAGCTTTTTGACACGCCGGTAGCCTTTGCGCAATGCCTTCTGGTCACACAGCGAGGCGTAGGCGTCCAGCGCGGCACGCAGACGGCGTGTAGCAACGCGCATTTTATGTACCGCTTCGGGGTCTTCATTGCGCAACACCTCATCGCGCCACGAGAGCATCTTACGCGCCCGCTCCATAATGAGTTGCCGTCCGACCCGAATAAAACTCGCATCATTGGCGGCCAATTCATCTCCACTATCCTCGGTCACATCATGTGCTGTTTCGGGTTGTTGTGCGGCCTGAGCCGTCATCTGTTCCAGCCATTGCTCGCCATAACGGGCATAGGTCAGCAACACACCCTCACGGATACCATGCGGACTGACACGAATCTCATCAAGTTGGAAGTGCTGCATGACGGCCTGGATAATGGCCGCCCCAGCTGGTAAAATCATCGCTCGCCCCTCTGGCTGCTGATAGCGCCGCGCGATCTCAGCCGCAGGTAGCGCGTAGAGCAGACCCTGGCAACGTGACAGATCATCATAGCTCAGACTTTCTTGTGCCATGTCTATGCCAAAGGCATGCTGTGCCAGGTAGAATACCGAGTTGGCGCTACCTCCGGTGGCGATCAGTACAGAGGGCAGATGTTTCATTGCCAAACCATCCATAAACGTGCGCAGGAAGGTTTGTGCCACCTC
>JAJZEJ010000813.1 GCA_021828635.1 Chloroflexota bacterium | reverse complement strand
GTACTCTCGTTGCGTCTGCGCATAGCGACGATGCCGAGGCTATGCTCATTATAAATGTAGATGAGACGATAGTTGCCACAACGAAGACGACAAAACTTGCCGGGAATATGTTTTAGACGTTTCTTCGTCTTGCCGTCGGGAGTGGGGTCTCGCATGAGCATTTGAATTTTATCGTTAATCTGGCGTGCCTCTTTTTGTGGTAGTGCAATAATGTCGTTTAATAACGATGTCTTGATAGTGAGCTGGCGCATTGCCCTCATAGTGATACTCTCACATTTCTACATGTTGTTTGCCTGTGTTTCTGCGATAAAGTGTGTGAATATAGAGAGAAACTCTACTATGTTCTACAGAATAGAAAAGCAATTTGCGGAACAATTCTCCAGGAAGAGTCTAGTATCCTAGTAGCATGAATTACTACTCAGCAGCAAAACTGTATGTGTCCTCCTGAGGACGTCCTATGATTTCTCACTACAAACCGAGAAAACCTGCTCCAATGCCGAATCCGACGAGAAAGATGATACCCCATAGCACAACATCCTCGAACAAGCTTCCCGTTTTGAAACGCAAGGCAGACATAGGAGGAAAGCCTATTCTGAACGTAATGGGCCAAAAGATGGGGATACCAGCACATGTGAGGCTATCGGCGAGTAGGTGAAGAAGCCAACCAACAGCAATAGATTTGCAAATCACACCGCATTCTTGTAAAAAGGGTTGTGAAATGACGATATGACGTGAAAGAAGAAAAATTGGTAGGCTAATCGAGACAACCAGAGCAAAGGAGATAAGGAGAAGTACACTCAGACAACTATGTGTACACCCACGATGCCCACCCGCAAGACGACCGACCCACTTGACGCGCTGATCGACATCAGGCCAGCGAGCTGCGATTGCTACCACACTATAAAATGTTATCTTGTGAATGAGTTGCGGTGATTGTAAGACCACATGAAGTTGTGAGCTATTAAACAGTTGCTCCAGCTGATGCCACGAATAGACTTTCCCGACAATATGAAAAAAGTTGTTGATGGCAACAGCCGAGAAGACATTCGCACCAATATGAGAGCGTCCTTTCATAAACGCTGGTCCTTTCCTGTGGAGAGCAATAATACCGTCATGCAGACGTGCTTATATGCGTATCTATTTTAGACATGCAAAGATGTGTCTATATACTTATCCACACAATGCGAGTTTTTTACGGAACAGAAAACAGGAGGAGAACTATGAATCAATCAGCGCGGCAGTAGTTTCTCACTTGCTAATTTTTCAACGGTGGCTAGTGAGAAACCACTGCACTACGATAAGACAACTAGTTCTGGAAGTTGCGTTTCGATGCGGCACGTCGAATACGAGCGATGATCGGATGGGGGTATTGGCTAGAGACGATGACTGCGCGTCCGCGTCCCAGACTCGGCACTTCATCCCAAATTGCCTCATTGACCATACCAGCGGCGGCTTTAAGCACACGCAGGTTCTCGCTGCCTGTCATTTGGTGGATAATTTTGTTGTTGGCAAGCTCAAACAATTCGGCAGGCAAATGCTGTGGTGATTGCGTCACAAAATGCAAACAAAGCCAGCGTTTGCGCCCACGACGGGCGATGCGGCGCAACTGATCTAGCGTTTGTATCATCTGATTCTGTCGCTCACGTGAGACAAAACCATGTGCCTCTTCAAGTGTAATAATGACTTTACGTTTGAGGTTTTGGTCATCTGTCAAACCGAGTTTATACCGGTAAATACGGGTGAGTAAATCGGCGATGATAATATTGACAACGGCTTGACTGTCACAATCTGACAGGTCTATGACCGCTAATTTGCTGGGTAAGCACAGTTGCCTTGCATCCAATGGTGGAGCATCATCTCTATCAAAAAGCCGTGTGCGTTGAAGGTCTAAAAGCCGTATATACAAAGCACGATAAGATACATTATCTTGCTGATTTTGAATAAGAGGCGGGAGTTGGTAGGTATGAAAATAGTATTTTTTCTCCCCTGGTTGTTGTTCATCTTCAGTATCCTCTTCTTCAGATTCTGCAATTTTATTTTTTCTGTTCCTTATCGTTTTGTTAGAAGATTTATTGGATTGCGCTGGTTTATGAGCAAAATGCTCAAATTCTTCTTTCAACATAGCCACGAGTCTCTCAAGCGTTATACCCTTAAAACCATGCGAGATATCAAGATCATCAGGTGTCAAATTTCGATGTTGTCGTGTTTCCTTGAGAAAGCACTGGATTGCTTGCTCGTAAAGCAACGGAAAGCGTATTTGTTGAGCAGGAGACATTTCAGTAAGTTCCATAATCATTTCTGCGCTTAAAGAGTCGAATGGTACGGAAAACTCTACCGCCCCTGATCTGTTTGAGGTAGCACGAGGTGGTCGATAGACAGTGATATTTTTGACACCTACTGGCTTTCGGTTAAATGCTTTCAGCTCTGTTGCCAGTTCGCCTCCTTCAGCTGGTTGATCCATAAAGATATATTCGCCTTCGGGGTCAAGCACAATTTGAGCAAAGCCGTTTGCCAGTGTCTCCTCGATAAACACCTGGTTGGTGTTTGATTTGCCGCTACCTATAGTGCCAACAGTCAGAAAGTTGCGCGGAATGACACCCTTGTCTTTCTCATCAAGAGAAATGAGCTGCTCCTCGTAGTTATCCAGATGGCCCAGGCAGATATTTCCCCGCAAGTTGAGCATATTTTGCATCATTGCAGTATCATAGAGTTTCACTGGTGAGCCAGGATGGGGACGACGCACTGCGCCTAAAAGTGTTCCGTTGTGTTCCTCGCCTAAAATCTCGATGACGATACGCCCATGATACTCTGGTAAAAGCAATATCTTTCCAATACTCTGATTCATTACGATGAACTCTACTGGAGTAGAATCGCGTTTGAGGGCATCTGGATCAAAGAACGGTCCTTCTACAATCCGACCCGTATATTCCTTGCCATCTCCATTACACTGTATACGGACATAGCGTCCCCGCTCTATATCGGTAAGTTTGTCGCGGTGAACTAACGCTTCGACCATGTTACTCTTCGTTGATGGGGCATCAAAATGGACAAAGGCAATAGAACCTTTTAAGATTTGCTGCCGCTGGGTATAAGTAGGGTCTATTGGAGCCTGTTCTGCTTCTAGCAAAGCATCTAACGCTGCTAATGTCTGCCTATCATCCTCTTGATCTTTTTCATCCTGCTCATTGTAAGCAATCCGATCATCTTGAGGTTCGTCCTCAACATGCTGTCTATCATTATCATTCAGGTACTGGTCTTGGTCATCCATAGTTGCTACTCCTTGTTATATCTTCCTCTCTTCATCATCGTTAATCGCGGATAGATCCCTCGGAGAGGTACATTGTGTTGCCACCCGATGCACGAGTAAATTCCGCATTCATGTAAGCGGTATATTCGCTTGCCTTGAAAGAGCCGGAGCAATACTGATCAGCAAGCTCAACGAGCAAAGGGAAGCCACGCGGTCCTGTATGGGCCGCATCGGCAAAGAGGATGTGTACCGCTTCATGCAAATTTTGACTGTTACAGTAAAAAATGTAGGGTCGGCTCATCTGATGAGCGCGTAATATGCCTTCCACCACCTTTTCTCCATAACTAGCAATAAAATTCTTGAATAGTGTAATTTCGCTCTGCTCTCCATAAACATCAACTGAGACCCCAGTAAAGTGTGCATCCTGCATAAAGGCATTAAGAAGTTGCTCGCCACTTTTACGGACGACATATTCGCCCGGCTCAAGAGCCATGCCCAGCACCATCAAATCGCGGTCTACTGATGAAGATACAATGGTAGCATAGGCTCCATCGTCAATGAGTCTTCCTAACAGGTCGAGGCACATTTGTAATGTGTTGGCAGTCCCACCACCTACAAGCATTTCATAGGGAAAGAGCGGACCATGAATAAGCTTGAATACCTGGGGGCCGAGGTTAAGCAAAACTTCGCGCTCTTTATACTCCATGATGGAGCGCAACAAGACATTATTTATGTGCTGTTTGGCGCGTTTCCCACGTGAACTCAGGGCATCTTTGAGTTCTTGCATATTGATTGAACGCCCGACCTCTTTGCCCCAATGCGCGATATTCGAGACGTACTGTCCAGTTGAACCTTGATAACCAACCCGCGAAATCGCTATTTGCGCTCCGACCATACTCAAGGTTTCGTAGCGTGCAAGCATACCATCGGCAGCAAAGACACGACCTGTGTATAATCGCTTCTCCTGCAGATGCTTGACCATACGATCATTGCGTCGGAAGAGTTCCCACGTCTTCGTTGTTTGAAATTGAGGAAAGTAGTTTTTGCGTAGCTCGGCACGCATTCGTTCATCAGATTGAACCACTTTATCTACTTCTGGACGAGTCACCTGTGGCATCCTCTGGTAGTATTCGCCAGGAGAAAGCCAACTTGATGAGGCAACGCTCTGTTGAAAATCTATTTTTTCTGCAAGTGTTTCATCGGCATCTGAGATACTGATAAAAGGCTCATCTGAATCAGCAACCATTACAGTCTCCACATTGATATGAAGAAGAAAAGAGCCGCATGTACGAAGAATGCTTTACGAACAATGCTATCAACCGGAATGTATGTTTTTTTACACTATCATGTACTATTACACAGCTTGTTGCCTTTTTTCGGAATCGCTTTACGACAAGAAGATACTACAGAATGCCCTTTGGACGCAGAGAGCTAAAGAATTGCTCAAAGAAGTCGGCTTCCGGTATAAGCACACGCTGTAGCTCCTGGTAGTAGGGCAAGACTAATTTGGAAGGAACGCCATATACTTCATGAAGTAACTTCTTACATTCGGATTCTTGATGCTGCTGGAAGAGCTGAGTTGCTTCTTGCCAGGGTGCGAGTAACTCAATAGCAATAGCATTAGCGAAGAGTTCACGAGCATGTGTTTCCTGGCGCATCGCTTCTCCGCGCATCGTGATGGTATGAGGACGTTCTGGTAGTCCTTTCACAAATGCCTGTAACTCTAAGAAAGGGTCGGTGTTTTGCCAGGAAAAGGCTTGTATAATCGCAGTTTTTTGTTCTTGCAGGCTACTTAACCAGAGCCGCTGTACCATAAAAACGTCGTGAATGTAGTGGCCGAGTTCATGAGCAATAATGTAGTTTCGCTCTCGTGGCGATAGGCGTTCTTCAACAAAGATGGTAATAGCAGGCGGACCTACATGTAACAGTCCGTATAATTGGCGGTCTTTACCCTGCCCAGCACCACGAATACAAAGATACTGGCCTGCTGAGTGTAGTGTGAGATGAGGCATAGAACGAATGGGTAAATAGAAGGTATCTGAAACAAGCCTCTCTACATTGCGCGGAAAACGTAAGTAGTGTGTAGCCGCATTTCCTAGCCTCTCCTCTACTAGCTGATAGAAGGCACGTGATGCCAGAATTGCACGGTGAACGGATGGTGATATAGTGTTGCTCATGAAGCTACCTTCCTATTCATCACCTGGTTCATCGGGCATATCGGCATCTAGATCATCCACAGCATCAAAGGCCGCTTGGTAATAGGCATCATCCTGTACAGAAGATTGAGTCGAGGATGCGAGTTGGCGAGCAAATAACATTGCTTGTACAAATACATCTGGAAATTGTAAGTGGCGTGCCTCAGCGATGCGGCGAGCATCAAGCGCGAAGAACTGCTCACGAGGCAAATGCATAGCCTGTAAGTGCAGAAACTCCTCTGGCATGACACCAAACTCATTTCTTTGTTGCTCCTGCGTTTTGAACTCATGCAATCGTACTTTTCGTAAATACGCATCGACGGCCCACGGCTGTTGAGCAGCCTTATGATACCAGTTTTGAAGCAAAGGTCCATTTTCGCGGTGTTCTGCCATATTCATAACTAACCTCGTGTCTCTTCTTATAGAAAATCCTCAAGACGAAGACCTCGACTGTGAGCAAATGCTTCTAACGTATACTTTATGCGCTCCTTTGTATTCTTAACTGTACTAGCAGTTCCATTTGTGATGCCAAAGCGTCGCAAGATATCGATAAAAGGCGCGTTATGAATTTCACCAGTGAGCATCAAACCCAGAAACCCGGCATCAAGAGGTGATAGGTGACTACGGGCTAGACGATAGAATTCATCTCGATCCAAACGACGCACAATATCTTCTTCTGTAGTATCATACTGCGTCTGCGGAAGATTTTCGGAAACACTTTCCAGACTGCCTTCTCGTTCCAAACGAGTAAAGAATTTCTTCTGTACGGTTCTCATACGTTTCTCGATCAAATCAATCACGTAGGTTGTAAACTTCGCCTTATTTGGGTTATACCGTTCATGATGCCAGCATGTTTCATTCAGAACATCGTCGATAACACTTTCGCGCTCGTGCTCATGAATACGAGGATAGTGCCGTGCGGCCCAACTGACTAACTGTGGTAAAACCAGTTCCACAACTTCATCTATTGCAAGAGAATCTCCAGCTACAAATTGCTTCAGTTGTTCTTGGGTAGGCTGCTGGAACACACTTTCATCCATAATGGCGGCACTCCTTTGGTGATAGCTAGAAATGTCGTTGAAAAATAAGAATATCTTCCTCTGGATAGGCAATGCTATCACTATGTGCTACAGATGAAAAACGGCCCGTTTGTTTGTTCCTTGTTGGAACAAGCACACGCCCCGGAATATGACGAACAATTTTCTTTTCCAAGATAAAACCGACCTGTTCTGCTATCTCATTCAATGCTTGTGATGTAGGGATAAAGATGCCACGTCTACAAGAATTACCTACAATCAACACCATACGTTTATATGGCTTGACAACACGCACACATTCATGTAATGCATTGTGCATATCTCGAAAATAATACTGTAATGCTCTTACTTCCTGACGAACATCACCCACGATGGTTCCATGTGCTAGACATTGTAACCTTTGTAATGCGCTGTCTGCACTAGGAGAGCCAGTAGAAGCAATTTGCGATTCTGCGAGTACCTCTCTACGGGCTACAGTTTTTGTACCGATGTAGCTCAGTGATGAATGCTGGAAAATACCATACTTCTCAAACCAGAGCTGCGTTAGCTGGTGCATCTCGCTATATTCATAGCAGGTTGCATACGGTGGACTAGTAACAAGTAGATCAAGCGCCTTATCTGGTAGAGAAAGCTCACGTACATCTTCTTGTGCGATATGCAAGTACTGTCCAATATTTTCTGGTGTAATCGCACTATGTTGTAAATCTTGCCAGTAGAGTATGTTACGCTTGAGCATACTTTGCACTTGTCTACTAAATTCTTCTACAGGGCTACCAAGCATTTTTCGGAGGTCTTTTTGTGGTTTTGTACTACCGCTGAGCCAGATGGAACAGCGTCGTAAGATATTAGAGAAAGCGCAGAGAAAGAATATGCGTATTCTCTCATCTGTCAAAGCACAGATAGCCTCAAGAATGAGAGCGAGAACTGCGCGATGTTCTGGCGGGAACCAGTAGTTCAACCTCTCTTCCATCGAAGCATGCGTGATGCGAAGGGCAGTGATATATTGAATTTCCTCTGGTGTGAGAGTTCGCTTCTCAAGATGGGGAAATAAGCTAATAGTACACTCCAAACATCTCCATACACTATAAAGATACTCAGGTTCAAGCAGAACACACTTTGCACGGCTTATTAGTAGTGCAACGGGATGAATGTCCGAACCATAGAAAATGCGCTTTGCACGTAACGCTTCTACCCCTGTTGTTGCCGAACCAAGAAAAGGGTCTCCAATGCTTTCATCGGGAGATGAATAGTCATCGATGATACGACGAACTAATTGAGGAATAAATTTTGCAGGGTAACGGTGATAGCCATGGGGTCCCCATAAAGTATGAGCAGGTGTCAAATGGGCAAATGACCAGTCTTCTTGTTCCGAAGAGACAGGCTGTTCTTCTGACAGTAAGTTGGCAAGTTGAAGAGATTGAAGCACTGTTCTCCCTAATACATGTTAAGAACGCTTTACTATAAAAAGCATAGCATATTACCTCATATAAAAGCAATGATATTCTGTTCTAAATTTTTTAATCGAGAATGAAACAGAAAGATTATAGTGCTTTTTTCTCCTATAACATAATAAATAGTATGACTACTTAGCTCATAAAAATTGGAAGGACGATAGAAATCACAATGTCTGACGATTGCACGCGAAATGGTCCTGGATACCACCGATGTGCCACAACTTGCGCACTGGGTAGAGCGGGCATTGGCACACTGGGATGGGCGATATCGTCAGCAGGATACTCCGTTAGGCCAGGATGGCCTGAAAACACTGGTAACGCTGCTGGGCAACCAATTGGAAATTCGACCGGCCCTCTGGCGACAGTTTACAGAAGAAGGCAAACGCCTGATGCAGCTGACGAAGCAACAGTATACCCTCTTGGATGCGCTCAATCGGCACCAACCCGGACCTGGTAAGTGTTACATAACTCGCAACTCCAGCAGCAAAAATATCCTCTACTGTAGCCACATTCTCACCTTGCAGCTTTTCAAAAATTCGTGTTATGCCGCGCAATGCAACCGCAGGTGATCTTTTTCCGATCAATCCATAAGCACTCACTGCCGTACAGGCTAAGCTCGTTTTAGCCTTGCTGAGTCCTTTCTCATTTTCTAGCTCGTTTAAATTATTGACCCATTGACCTAATAGCTGCAATACAACTGAAGTATCCTTATCTTCAGCCTCCTCCTTAGATTCGCTCACATAGGCGATCTCATATGCGCCATTCAATAAGGCAGAGGTACGCACACGGCTTCGATCACTCAGTTTGCTCACATTAGCCCATTCACAAGCTAGCCGACATAACCGATGTGCGTTCTGATAGCCTAAAACGACACCATATGCTTATGCAACACGCCATGCCTCATCAGTTTGTCCCTCTTTAGCCCACTCTTCAAGCACATCCAAGAAATGTTGCCCTTGCTCTCCTTCACTGACCAACTCTTTGGCAAGAAAAACTAGTAGATGCAATCCAAAATCAGAAACTCCATGCATATCTACATCTTGCCAAAAAAGGCGCTCTATGCTATCGATGCGCCTAGTCATCGTGAAAGTATACTGATAGCTGCAGTTGTATTTCCTGCCATCGTACATGCTATCGCTACATCCCATCGCTGTTTTTCAACAACAAATATACCTCGCTCATAAATTGTTCCGAAAGGATGTTTAACCTCTTGCAGGTCTACAAGGTGTGTACGTATAGCCTGATACTCAACAGGCAAGGCTGTTAAAACCACTGCTGTTGCCTCATGTGCTGTACTCATTCTGCTCCTCTTTTGTCATTGATAAATGCCATCTACACTGATAAGCATATACTTGAAAGCACAGACAAAAAACCACAGATCATGGATATTTCAGGGACAAAGGGGGAACATTTACCCGCCTTCTGAAGCATCCTCCGGCAGTTGGTGGTAACGAGAAGGCGCAGCAGACTTTCTGGTCTGAAAACGTAGCTGGTCAGACACAGCTAGGATATCTGGCAAAACTTCTTCATAGCTTCGTACTAATGCCGCGAACCCTTGCTGAACATCTTCTTGTTGCTTCAACATAGCCTTCTTTGATGTCTGGCTGGTAGATCGTAAGTGGGTAATAAGTGGTAATAGTTCTGTGATCAGCTTCTCAGCCTGTTGCAGATTCATGAGGGGGACATGACGCTGTGTCACTACAGATAGAGGTAAATACTCAGGGTTTTCAAGAATAGCACAAAGATATTGAACAGGCTCAAACATTCTCTCTAAAAGCATTATAATATATTTACACTGATCAGGCCATATTCGTTTGCTATCCGTAAAAATTCCTGCGGCACGCCTGATCGCATCTTCCTCCTGCTTTAACATTTGTGTATGACGCTTTACCTCCTGACACAAAACTTCAGATGATTGAACTTGAAATACAGGCCGAGAGATAGTTCTCTTCGCTGGCATATCTTCTCCTGCTCTAGTGCATAACAGGCATGCACAAAAACACTACTGGGGTTGATAAAGGTCAACCCTGTCATACCCAACATTTATCATAAACTTTTCGATTAAAAATAGCTACTTATACATGAAAACAGTCAATAGCATCTTGTAGTAAAGCACTACAATCCATGATGAACTGATAAAACATTTGTCTTTCTCGCACACTTGCTTTTTTTGTCAAAATATCCGATGCTGTGTAAAGATTCAACAGCACCTTTTGTATCTTTGCTTGTACTTCGTCTATTGATCCAATAGACTCATCAATATCAGCATAAAAACGCATCCTATCCATCCCTTCCATAATAGAACGAAGTTCTTTCTCCCATGTATCTATATTGCTCACCTGAATCGTTCGCAGGTTTATCTTATAGAAAAATGACCGGTGCATATCTTCAAGTTGAGCTTTGTAACGCTGTAGAACCTGTTCATTCGCACTACGAGGGTCATCAAACTGGCCATGTAAAAAACTAGATGTATCCATACGTCATAACAACATATCCTGGTTTTCATACATCACAACAATATATCATAGTATACCATAGATATTCATCAAGTACCTTGGTCTAGAAATAGGCAGCGTTTTACAACGTTACGTGTCCAATAGGTCTTTCAAATTTTTTAGAAGGGCATCGATTTTTTCTTGTACACGCTTCTGGATAGCTGTCATGTCATTTTTCTTCAGTGGAAGAAAAAATGTTCCTGCTATATTAGGCATCTCTGCAAAGATATCTTTCACAAGCGAAGAAATATTCTGTACCTTCATTCTAACCACATGGTCAGACAAGGCGTTTTCATCAATCTTACGTGGCAAACACTTCTCGATATTGTGCAAAAGTGCCACCACGCGCTTGCGCCGATCCCGATAGTGAACCCATCCATCACCAGCATTATCGCAAATTTTCTTCAATTTCTCATAATGCTCTTGCAGGTTTGCTATCCATATAGTAGTGGCAGGTTGTTGAATATTTTCAGTGTCGTCTGGGTGGCTATCACTACCGCTTCGTTGCTCTTGCTCTTTATCTTCTGATTCATCTATCTTCTCCTCTCTCCATTGTGCCAACAACTCAAAGGCGAACGCACTGGCATTGCCAGCGGCTATCTGTTGCGAGTTGGCAGCATCAGCCTCGCTTTTCCCATCGATGAGATCAGAAATACCTCGAATAATCTGGGCATCCACATGCTGATTGGCATGGACAGCTTTCAAAAATCCCCATCCCTCCATCTCGACAGCAACCGCATCATTACAATATTCTCGCAAGAAATGATAGATATCCGAACGTGTTGAGGCAACGACACGGCCACCAGCAGCAATCGGTGCAACGATAGCCTCCGGTGGCTCGGCTATCCTTACATCCCTGATTCGCTGTTGCCATAAACGCTCCTGGCGTATATAACGTGCCAAGTTAACCATATAATACGGCGACATTATAACTTCCGGTCTAGCTTGAAACGTTTCGCTTTCTTTACCAGACTCATAACTATATACTTTTGTCGCTGCTACGACGCTACCAAGATGTACGTCTTTTAACCCTCCGGCCACGCCAACAAAGAGTATTAGAACAGGGTGGAAATAGTTAATAGCGCGTTCAGATTGTATAGCTGCATCGGCATTTCCCATGCCGCTCTCGAAAATACTTACTACCCAGCGATTATGCTCAGTTTCAAAAATACCCTGTTGATAAATGCTTCCCTTATGTCGCTTCTGACGCAAAGATGCCAGATGAGTACGTACAGCATCATATTCCACACCAATTGCAGTGATAATCACAGCATGGCGCGAAATTGGCTGATTCTTTGGCATCTTTGCGCTCTCCTCGTCTTCATCATTAGCATAGAGCTATCAACATGTCTGTATAGATAGAGACGTAAGCATGACTCATTTTCTATACGTGTTTCTTTGTTGATGCTGTGAACGCATTGATAGTAAGGAAATGCAATGATTGCAAACCTCTTGTGTTCAGTATACAAGATAAAAATACTTTCATCAATAGTAGAACTTTTGTTTGCATCTAATATATTTCTTTCGCAGCATGACAATTGCTCTACTTTGCTGTATACTTCTGTAGAGAGGCAAGATTGGCAATTCTTTTGTACGCACAATGGAGGAGTGCCGCATCTTTACACTTCTGTCGTGGGTCAGTCGATTGAGTCTGTCGATACTCTTGTAAGGAGATACCTGCACATGCAAAAGCTCTCTGTAATGGCGAAGGCTCGGTTTCAAAGCACATACGATTCGCCAGTTCGGTAAGCAAAGCACGTTTCTGCTGTACAGGGAAACGCGCAATCTCCTGGGCCAGAAGGATGAACAGCACTTCCTGATATGCCTGCTCTGTTGCTTGCTCAGATGGGTCAACAGGAAAACTGGCTGTCGTCAGAACGCACACATCATTGCTCGTTCGATAAAGGCGTTTATCTCTTCGCCTCATATCTTTGCAATAGTTGTATGCCGTCGCGATAGCCATACGCTCAAGATGATAGACAGGTTCCGCTTCTCCTCGTGACGCCTTTTGTAAGCGTTCAAGCATACGTCGTGCGGTTTCTTGAGAGCCAACGAAATTAGTGCATATGCTTTTTTAATAGCATTTGACGTCTAGACAAAGTTCGACGAGCTGAACGCTCCCAAGCGTTCAGAGAAAAGGAACCGATGAGCAGGAAACGGAGCAGATTACCGCGCTTTGGTCGGTTTTTTGCCCTTCGCTGGCCGCTTTTTGACCACGGGAAAGCGTGGAGCAGGAGTTCTGCGACGCCCTTTCGTCCATCCAGGCGATTTTCCGCGTGGTTGGGACGCACGAACCGGTGTGCCAAGCTGGGACAAAATGCTGGGCATCGCCCGGCGCACCTGTTGCGGCGTCACCGGACGTTGCCGCGATTCCCAAGGACGCTGCACCGCTTGCCCCAACTCGTGAGCCAAGCACACTTGATTGCAGGCACAGGCCACCACCCAGTTCCATCGCTCCATTGGCTCTGGAGTCCGCACACGCACCTCATCCCAGAGCAAGGCTTGTTTGAGAAAGCGATAGCCATGTTCCTGAGAAAAGCGTTTGCGATACCAGAGGCGCACTTGCTCCAAAGGGGGCAGTTGCTCGCCCGTCCAGACAAACCAGCTTTCTTTCGGATCCCGCTTCGTCCCACGGGCTACTTCCCGTTGCACGCGTATGGCACCCATCTCGGTCTGCACATCTTCTTGAAAGTGCAGGTGATGCCAACACGAGACGACGACTCGTTGGCCTTGCTCGTCTTCCCCTTCCCAGGTCGCATCGGGTGCCTCAAGCGTTTCGGGCCGAGAGCCTTGCAGCAGTGCGCCATGTTTGCGCGGCGCTCCCCGCTTTCCTGCTTCCCTGACAGGCGAGCGGTGATAGAGCTTGCGCTTGAGGCGCAGCAGAGCGGGACACTGCACCGCTTGGCATGCCTGCACAAAGCGCAAGACGGCATACCAACGGTCTGCCAGCAGCATGACAGGGTGTACAGATTGGGTCAAACAGGCTGAGTTGGTTCAACTTCACTCCTATGGTAGCCAGACTGGCGGTTGGACTAAAATGATTCGTTGTTGATATGATAGACTCGTTCATGGTGCTGCTCCTTCTCATGAAATCGTTTTTGTTCTTCATTAGCTATGGAGCATCACCAAGCTTTTAGCAAGCTCTTCAAGGATCGCCGCCCCTGTCGCTATTTTGGGCGCAACTTAGGTAGTCTAAACGTCAATTTTGCGTTCTCAGTTCTGACACTACCTGAGCAGAGGGAAACGCTGCTGTTGCGCTTGATCTCATCCTGTATGATGTCTCATGGCCGTCACACCTCTCTGCTGGAGGTGTGACCGTGAAGGAGTAGAAATGCAATGGTAGGGATATATCTAGCACGATGATAATTCACGCCAATAGTGTAAATTTGATAATTACATGGGTTTTCCGCGACCTTGATGAATGATGAGTTTATCGGCAGCATGCTCTTTTTCGCAATCCGCTCCAGGAGCCATACAGATCTTTTCCCGATCTCGTTCTTGCAGACCTTCTCACCAAAGTCGCGGAAGACCCACCGATTCCCAACATTTACATCCAGGAGGTCTTGACGGGGAGGGACACCGCGTTCAGATCAGTCTGAATGGCGCGTGTTTGCAGCAGTTGGGAAACGAGCGGCCCGACCTGACCGGTGAGATCGCTGGGCCAGAGGGGGGGATGGGCGATGTCGCAGCGTATGCTCAAGCAACTCTCCCCTGCATCGGTGGAGTTGCAATTACTTGAGGGCAATCTGAACGTCAAGCAGAGCAGGAAAGGAACAGGAAAGCAGATGCAGAGGAAGATTCCTTGGTATCCCTCGGGGCGCACACGGCGCTATGCCTGGTGTGGAGTCGCACTCCTCATCGTGTTTGCCCTCTATGTCAGCACCGGGTACCTGGGTCTCTCCCTGGGAGCCGTCAGCGGGTTTGCCACACTGGTCTGGTTCCCCTCCGGCCTTGCCGTCACCGCCCTGCTGCTCTTTGGCTCTCGTCTGTGGCCAGCCATTTTCCTGGGAGCTGCCCTGGTCAACTACACTACTGGGGCTCCGCTGCTGGTGGCCACCGGCATCGGCATCGGCAATACCCTGGAGGCTCTGGCCTGTGCCGAGTTGCTGCGGCACTGGTGGGTCCGCTCCACCTTGGAGGAGCTGCGCGACGTATTGCTCCTGGTGCTGCTCGCCGCGCCCATCAGCACCTTCATCAGCGCCACCGTGGGAGTCGGCAGTCTGCTGCTGGGCGGAACTATCGCCTGGTCCGCCGCACCTGCAACCTGGAGCGCGTGGTGGGTCGGCGATCTGATCAGTATTCTCATCCTCGTACCCCTACTGCTCACTTGGCAGACCTGGCCACTGGTGACCCACTCCTGCACCCAGATGGCGGAGCTGAGCCTGCTGGTGTTGTGCATGCTGGTGATCGGCTGCTTCGTCTTTCTAGGCCTGGGGCATCCGGATCACCGCAGCTACTCGCTTACCTACCTGGTGTTGCCTCCCCTAGTCTGGGCGGCCCTGCGTTTCGGCCCGCGTGGAGCCAGTGCAGCCAGTGCGGCCTTCGCCGGCATGGCCGTAGTGGGTACCATCTGGGGCGTCTCGCCCTTCTCCACTGGCAGCCTTAGTGAGCGGCTCTTCTTCCTCCAGGGGTTCATGGGCATCACGACGGCCACCACGCTGATCCTGGCAGCGGTGATGGCGGAGCGGCACACCCTGGAGCAGCGTAAAGATGCCTTTATCAGTCTGGCCAGCCATGAACTCAAGACTCCGCTCACTGTTTTGAAACTGCAAACCGCCCTGCTGCACAGGCAACTGGCCAAGCAAGGTATCCAAGATTCTGCTCCGGCTCTTTCCAAGATGGAGGTCCAACTCAACACCATCACCCGGCTGGTGGAAGAGTTGCTGGATGTCTCCAAGATCCAGGCTGGCAGGCTGGAGTATCGGCAGGAGATGGTTAATCTCGACGCATTGCTGAGGGAGATCGCCGAGACCATGCAGTACATCCATCCCAGTCATCGCATCTTAATGCATGGAGCAGTACAGGCCAGCCTGATGGCGGATCGAGACCGACTCGGGCAGGTCTTCATCAACCTGCTCAGCAATGCCATCAAGTATTCTCCCGAGGCCCAGACCGTCGAGATGGATATCTCCGCCTCCCCAGAGACGGCCACCATCCGTGTGCATGATCATGGCCTAGGTATCCCGCGGGAGCAGCGCGACAAGATTTTTGAGCGATTCTATCGGGTCTCTGATCCCCAGCAGAGAGCGATTCCTGGTTTGGGCATGGGGTTATACATTGTGGCGGAGATCGTCAAGCATCATGGGGGAACGATCAGCGTGGAGAGCGAAGTTGGAAGAGGCTCGATCTTTACGGTGACACTTCCTCGCACAAGAAAAACCTGAGCAGGCAACGCACGCCACGCTCGTCAGCTGAGACGATGCAGGCGGCACATGCTGGTTCAAGGCGGATTGTCACGCTCTCATGGACCAGGTCTCTGTGGACACCATCGCTGGTCACGGGCCGGTTGACTCCGGCGGCTTTGCTTGCATCGCAGAGGCAACCCGTCTCGCTCTTGTCTTCCATGTGAGCTGCTCATGCTGGTAACGCGCATCAATCGCTCACGCAGCAATGCCTCACCATGCACCGAAGTACTCTCGCCAGTCATCTCCAGCTGATGGTATGACTCCGATATTCCTTCCAGAGTCTTGCAACACAGCCGTACTAGCGATCTTCATGCTTCTCTCTCTGATGGCCTTGAGCAAGCGCGACCTGCGCAAGGCCACTCTGCGCAACGGCAGGGAGCGAGGCCCAATCCTGCTCAAAAAAGAGTCCTAATGTTGGGTCTGCCTCGTATTTCATGCCACGTAAGGTCTGATAGTAGCCGCGAATTGCCATCGGGTCGCCTTCCAACTTGCCAACAACAGTGCCAGCATGAATATGGTCAACACCAGCCAGGCGCATCCACTTGGCGATGACGCGGAAAGAGACACCGTGTATTTTCTGGCGCGTATAGGTTCCATGTCCGGCGCGATGCAGATGCAGAATCAGGCCATTTTTCCGCGCCCACTTCGCCATCGACTGAATGGCGGTATAGCCAATCGTCAGGTCGATCATCACAATGACGCTACCCAGTTCTTTAGCGAACTCGGCTCGCTCATACATATCTTCCATCGTGGCGGCTGTGACGTTCATATAGTGGCCTTTGATCTCGCCAGTCTCAGCACTAGCCTTATTGACCGCTTCAATACAATACAGAAAGCGGTCGCGCCAGTGCATGAATGGCTGCGAATTGAT
>JAJZEJ010000160.1 GCA_021828635.1 Chloroflexota bacterium | reverse complement strand
ACTACAGTATTGCATTTATACGCTTGAGATGAGATAGGAAGTTTGGACTATGCCAGGAACTACACAGCATCCTTTGACGGGACATCCTACTATAGACCCACAAACACTGTCATTTGAAGAACGCCTGCAATTGGGAGCAGAAAATGCTATTCGCTGCATGGGTGTGAGCGGCCAGGATCGCGTCTTCATCATCACCGATTACGCCCGTGAGAGTATCGCCCGCCGTGTCGCCTCTGTTGCGCTCGGTCTGCATGCAGATGTCACAGTGCGTTTTCTGGAGCATTACGGCGAGCGCCCATTAACCGCTTTCCCCGACACGTTGCGTCAGGATATTATCAACGCGCATCCAACTGTTACCTACTATATCGCCACGGCGCAACCCGGCGAGATTGCTTTCCGCATCCCGTTATTGCCCTTCCTGGCGCAGGAACTCAAGACGCGCCACGGACACATGATCGGTATCGACGAAAAGCTGATGGCCGAAGGTATGTGTGCCAACTACGACGATGTTTTTAGCCTGACGAACCAGATCTATGCTATCGTGCGCAACGCGAAAACTATTCATGTTACCTCGGCAAAGGGTAGCGATGTCACGGGTACCTTCCATCAGGATTGGCAGTGGATTCCCTGTCATGGCCGCTACCACGAGCAGGGCAAGTGGGGCAATCTGCCGGAAGGCGAAGTCTATACCGCGCCAGCAACGGTTGACGGTGTGCTGGTCTGCGATGTTCTCGGCGACTACTTCTCGGAAAAGTATGGCGTGCTTGCGCAACCATTGATCTTGACGGTCAAGGATGGTTACGTCACTGAGGTACGTAGTGAGAATGAGGCACTAGCTAACGAGGTACGCGATTATCTCTTCTCGGTTCCCAACGGCAATCGCGCCGGTGAATTTGCTATTGGCACCCTGACCAGTCTGAAAAAATTGAGCGGCAACCTGCTGCAAGATGAGAAAATGCCAGGGCTACATGTCGCATTTGGCAACCCCTACCCACAATTCACAGGCGCAGATTGGGATGCAACCATCCACGTGGATGTGATTCCCACATGTTGCACTATCGAAGTCGATGGACGGGTTATCATGCGCGATGGCGTATTCACAATCTAAACCGTCTGGGCGTGATAAATCACGCCCTGTAACCTCGTCGGTACATTCATAAACAAGTTCATGGCGAGCAGGGTGTGACAAATCATCGCCTCACAACGTATATTGATGGGAAACAATACTTCGTAACTAAAACCACCTATCATCTACCAGCGTATATCAATTATATAGATTGAAATATACACATTGCAGTCGGCAGCGTACCTGCTTGCAACTGAAAGCGGGATGGAATAGAGATATGACCACGACCAGGGGACAACACCTGCTTGGCACGACGCTCGGCACTTGTGTCCTGGAACGTTTGCTAGGCTATGGCGGCTCCAGCGCGGTTTTCCTGGCCCAACAGCAAACACCAGAGCGTAAAGTTGCAGTCAAGGTCTTTTTGCCTCGTTCCGGTATGAGTTTGCAGATGCAACGCGACTTCTATCGGCGTTTTTTGCACGAAGCGGAGGCCGCCAGCAAACTCGATCATCCGCATATTCTACCTATATACTCTTACGGTGAGCAGAACGGCTTGCCTTATATTATTATGCCCTATATGTCGGGTGGCACACTTTCAGAATATATTGCAAAGCACGGCCCACTCTCACTTGAAGAGACGCGCTGGTTTCTGGGGCAGATAGCTTCGGCGCTGGACTACGCTCACATGCATGGTTGTGTCCACTGCGATGTCAAACCCGCCAATATGCTCATCGATGCCGATGGGCGCATCATGCTCTCCGACTTTGGTATCGCCCACATGCAACAAACGGATGATTCGACATTGCGCATGGAAAAGGGTCAGAATGGCAGCGAATCGCTGATGGGTACACCGGACTATATTTCACCAGAACAGGCATTGGGCGAGCCGCTCACAGGTAGCTCCGACATTTACTCGCTCGGTGTGACACTTTTTTCCATGCTAGCCAAGCAGTTGCCTTTCAGAGCCGACACAACAATTGCGCTGGCGCTGATGCATATTCATGAAGACCCGCCCTCACTCGCGCTCCTACGCATGGATGTCACGCCAGAGATCGACCGCGTAGTACGCAAGGCACTGGCGAAACAGCCAGAAGCACGGTACGCAACAGCGGGCGCTCTTTGCAGTGCCTTTACCAACGCTATCGCCTCGACCATCGATTGGCATACGACGGCGGCGGCAGCAACGGCAGCAACGCCGAGCAGCAAGCGCACTCTGAATCAGGATGGGCTGGTTGCATTCGTGCCAGAAGGGATTGAAGCAGAATCCATTCTTATCGCCTCACAACCCCATGTGCGCGTGAGACCTACCAGCACCAGAACGAGCAAAAAAACGTGGCGTTGGCTGGTACCAACCGCGCTTCTACTCCTGCTGATCGGCTTGACGAGTACAGCTTTGATCCTATACCATAACGTGCCAACAGCGACGCCAACTGGGCGCAATGTACTTTCAAATAATATCTCAGCACATGCGCAAATAGATAGCCTGGCAGACCAGCAAAACTGGCCGGTGAGCAGCACATTTTTCTATAAGCAGCAGCAGTATCATATCTTGAACACATCCGCACAAGACGTGGCGCTAGCTCTCTATGCCAACCACACTTATAGCAACTTTCGGCTTAGCGTGACGATGGCCGAGGTGCAGGGACCGCACGATGGAGCCGACTATTACGGCGTTGTCTTTCGCTCATCCAGCAATCAATCGAGTTATTATCTGTTCGAGATCATTACATCGAGCAATCCTCAGTTCGCCTTCTGGCGCTATGATGGTCAATGGAAGCTGCTTAGTTCCGGTGCCGTTTCGTCTTTGCATAGAGGTGCAGCGAGCAATACCGTTACTATCGTAGCGCACGCTGACACCTTTACCTTCGCCATCAATAATCAGCCGCTCGGCAAAGCCATTACCGATAGTTCACCGACGGCTCTGAACTCAGGCGCTATCGGCCTGTATGTGGAGGATGAAGGTTCCGAAGTAGCCTTCTCTAAACTTTACATAGTGCCGCTATAGGTTGAGCTTAGTGTACCAAAGACAATTGACATTGCTCATGCAACCCTCTATACTGAGACTGACCAAAAACATAGCTTTGCCGCTATACCTGACTGACATAGCGAGCCAAGAGGAGGATATTCAGAGTCATGACATATGTAATTACCCAGCCGTGCATTGGTGTGAAGGATGCTTCTTGTGTCGATGTGTGTCCCGTAGACTGCATCCATCCCTCACAGAACGAGCCAGGCTTTGAAGCGGCTGAACAACTCTATATCAATCCCGATGAGTGCATCGACTGCGGAGCATGTGAACCCGCCTGTCCTGTCACAGCCATCTTTGAAGAGTCCGCCGTTCCTGATGAATGGAAGAAATTCATCAAAATCAATGCGGATTTCTATAAAAGCTAGGTCGGTTTCGTATAGTTTCTGATCGCGTAGCAGAATGTTTTGCCTTTTAATAGGGCAACAGATCTTTTGCTAACGTAGTAATCGTTTCATCTTGCGGGGTGAGGTGGTATTGGCTCGAACACAAAAAAAGATGCCGCCTTACCCCTGAACAGCGCCCATTACCCTTTCCCTTATCTCTACGCGATGTGCTATAATACATGTGCTACGTGGGCGTGTACACATGTTTATTACTATTCATGATCGCCGCGATTCATGACACCAGTGAGTCTATCGCTATACCACTAAAGTACCCATTCGCGGTCAGAATCGCAACAGCGAATTACTTCTCACAAATGGAGCAACCTCTATGCCAATTACAAGACGAAAACGTGCCAATCCACCAGAGCAGCCTGAAAACAATAATCATCTTGCCGAGCAGGGCGACCAAGCTGTAGAGGTGCTGGCCGCGGAACAAATGCCATTGTCCCCTAGCGAGACAATTGGTATGGAAACAGTAGAGAATGGACAGGCGGAAAGTAGTAATGTTGGGAATATCACACCCACCATGCAATCCGCTCATGAAGCCGAGACGACACCCTCAGAGTTATCTACAGAGGATACGTCATCCTACCAGACTATGCAAACGCCGCCAACCTACAACACGCAGGCAGTTAATGGTGAACGGCAAGAACGGTTGGACGCAGTATCAATCGAAAGCGGTCGCCGTACAGCACGTGGTGAACTGTTCCGTCGCCCGCCTATGGCACCGGTCACACC